>CAZPFM010000362.1:0-3371 GCA_964585845.1 uncultured Bacteriovorax sp. | reverse complement strand
TCGGGGAAGGACCCGCTCCACCACCATTCCGAAAGGAAGGCTGAGTTCGGCCGGGTTAATGTCCACGGAAAAGTTCATGAGTTTTTTCTTCTGATCCCGCCCGCCACGATTGAGATCAATCAGCATCCGGTCTTCCCGCTCCGAGACTGACTTCACAAAGGCCCGGGGGCCTTCGATTAAGAAAGTCACTTCCTGGGTGGGCTTTTCAGAGAACATCATATCTGATGGGAGAAGATAATCGAGAGTCACTGTCTTTTCAAACTTCACTTTCTCGGAATTAAGTACATAGATCCAGAGAAAGATCGCCAGGAAGGCCGAGATGTATTTAAGTGAATGCTTCTTAATTGTATGCTTCGTTTTCACGCAGGTCTCGCCACTGGCTCAAAGTTAGGGCCTTCAATTTCGAGAAGGAACTTTCGCAGATGCTTCCGCAAGGCTTCTTCGTTTTCCATATAGTGGAAGACACCACCATAGCAAATATTCATACGACCTGTTTCTTCTGAAACGGTGACGACAACAGCGTCCGAGACTTCGGTAATCCCCAGGGCCGCCCTGTGGCGGGTTCCAAAATGCCTGTCGATTTCAACGTTTTTTGAAAGTGGAAGAAAACATCCTGCCGCCTGGATCACACCATTGTAAATGATGACGGCCCCGTCATGCAAAGGAGACTTCGTCTGAAAAATTGAATAGATAATATCGGAGTGAATTTTTGAATCAAGCCTTGTACCACTGGATGAATAGTTTAAAAGCCCGTGATTTTTTTCAAAGACGATCAGAGCACCGGTGCGCTCACGGGAAAGGGCCGAACAAGCAGCGACGACTTCTTCAATCTGCTGATCAAAGTTTGAGCGTCCTGTTCTTCCGATGAGTCGAGTGGATGAGATCGATACCAGTGCCGAGCGGATCTGATCCTGGAAGAGAACGATGAGGATGATGAAAAGATAATCGAAGAAGTTCTGAAGCACCCAGGAAAGAGCATAGAGTTCATAGTAGAGGCTGATCCACCAGAGAATCGCGAGGGCCACGATCCCAAAAAGCATCTGGTAAGCACGGGTTCCCTGAACGATGAAAAGAAAGCGATAGATAATAAATCCGACGGCCAGAATGTCGAGCAAGTCCGTGAAACGAAAATTGGCCAGAAGGATTCCAATCTGCTGCAAAAAAACTCCGATGATTTTATAGGCTTATCGGAAAGTCAGAAGAGAATTTAATGAAGAAGGCCCTCTTTCGAGGGCCTTCTGAAGAAAAAAAATTATGCGACTTTCTTTGGCAGCTCGTGCACCGTTGCTCCGGTGCTTGATGGGCCTTTGAGATTCTGGATAATCTCATCAGACATGAGCATTTTCTTTCGAAGAGCTTCCCGGGAGATTCCCATGGAGGTCGCGGCCTTGGACTTATTCCCCCGGTGACGCTTAATCTCGGCGAGGATCATTTCGCGCTCAACCAGAGCGACTCGGTCCTTTAGCGGAATTTCGAAGTCATCGGCATGAGGAATGTTCTCAAGAAGACAGTTAGAGCTCTTTGTCACGTCAATGATCGGCGCGGACTTTGATCCAAGATCCGAGATCACGTGAGACTTAGGATTGTAGAGGACGGCCTTCTCCACTGCTTTTTCGAGCTCGGCCACGTTTCCAGGCCAGCCGTAAGCTAAGAGTTGTTCTTTGACAGACTCAGTGAAGTCTTTCAGAAGAAGCCCCTGCTTTTTACATTCTTTTTTCATACAGAAGACAAGGATGTCCTCGATATCTTGAGTTCTCTTACGGAGTGGATCTACGTTTACCTCAGAAGATGAGAGATACTGGAAGAACTCTGGATTAAAGCTTCCTTCCTCCTCCACCATCGCCTTGAGGTTTCTACTGGAAGTGAAGATGGGACGCAGATCAAGTGAAATGGTCGAGCCTTCAATTCTCCGGGATTTCAGAACATGAAGGAGTTTCATCTGAAGAGGAATAGGCATGAACCCAATCTCATCGAAAACGATGGTTCCTCCGACGCATTCTTCAAGCCGGCTCTTCTGAGCAGCGGATCCGAAGATCTCATCGTGGAGAGAAGATTCATCAACTCCCTTACAATTGACGACCACATAAGGGGCAAGACCACGCTTACCTTCATTGTGAACAATGCGGGCAAGAAGTTTTTTTCCTACACCGACTTCTCCGTTAATGAGAAGAGGTGAATCAATGTCTTTGAGTTTAACGATGGCCTTCCGGATCTCTGAAGTCTGCGGAGAGCGGCCAATCCAGGCGAACTCTCTGTCATAAGGAGTCGAGAAGCGACGAATGAGAGACTTCTCAGAGAGAGGATTGTAATGGTGGAAAACTGAAGAGAGGATGAGACCGAGAACTTTCATGGTCTTCTCGTCTTCGGCCGTGAAACGGTCTTCATTACGTTTATTCAGGATCTCAATCACACCAATGATCTTATCCTCCCGGTTTGTAATAGGAGAACAGATGATGGACTTCGTCTCAAAGCCTGTGACCTTATCGATCTCTTCGGAGAAGCGAACCTTATCACTTTTCACGTCGATGTTAAGAGATACACCGGTTGTAAACACGGAACCGGCGATTCCTTTGCGGTAGTCAAACTTCAGAAGATCTTTATCGATCCCGAGAGCGGCCACTGCTTCAAGCTCATTTGTTTCTGTGTTGATAAGAAAAATGGAAGCGCGCTGAGCGTTTAAGAGACGAACGATCTCTTCGAGCATACTTTCGACAAATTTTTCTTTATTACCAAATTGAGTGATGTCTTTAAAAAGTGAAAGAAGAAGTGAGAACATCTCAAAGCCTTCTTTCTCAGAGGCATAATGCTGAGTCAGGGCGAGCTGAATGAGACTGTCTTTCAGACGCTCAGGCGGAAGCGACTGGATGTATTGCTCGATGAAACGCTTCATATTTCCGAAGTCTTCAGCATCGAGTTCGGCCCCGTAGTTCATGGACTCTTCATCAGAAGAATCGACATCTTTAAAAGCGCGAACGATGCTGGCACCAAAATCAAAGCGCAG
Organism: uncultured Bacteriovorax sp.; assembly: GCA_964585845.1. Classification (GTDB taxonomy): domain Bacteria; phylum Bdellovibrionota; class Bacteriovoracia; order Bacteriovoracales; family Bacteriovoracaceae; genus Peredibacter. Next base: position 370 of record CAZPFM010000362.1, on the reverse strand, counting down.
TCGCTTGAACTGAAGTGAACAGCGAAGTGTTGTCCCAATCGGAAGTGGAAATGAAGTCACAAATCCCAGACCCGTCATACTGACGTCCATAAGCTTTGTTTTTTCGACGAACTCGTATTTCCCGAGTTCATTCTCATACTCCACCAGGAACATAACATCGTCCCGTGATTCAACTGGAACTCGGAATGACTGGTAGTATTTAAACTCTGAAAAACTGGTCAGCATGGATGACTCCCGTTAAGTGCCTACTATTCAGATCACCTATCGGAAGTTTTGGAATTAACTTTAGAAAATTGACCACTATTCTAGGCACCCCTGGTCCTAGATCATTGAATTCAGGTGTTTTAAAAGCTTTTGGAGGATATTTTCG
>CAZPFM010000361.1:0-3403 GCA_964585845.1 uncultured Bacteriovorax sp. | reverse complement strand
GGAGAGTCTAAGTTCTATCTCCAGGAAGGCATCAAGGTTTACATCCTTTATTACAATGGGAACCCTATCTCCATTGAGCTTCCTAACTTTATTAACCTCAAAGTGACTGAAACTGATCCTGGCCTTAAGGGTGACACAGCTTCTGGTGGAACGAAGAAAGCCGTTTTAGAAACTGGTCTTCAGGTAAACGTTCCTCTCTTCATCAAAGAAGGTGAAGTTCTTAAAATCGATACACGTTCCGGCGAATACATCGAAAGAGCAAAGGTCTAAGCCATGAATCTTGAATCAATTAAAGAAATTGTTAAAACAGCTAAAGATAACGGTGTCTCTTCTCTAGAAGTAGAAACAGCCGATATTAAAGTCACCGTGAATTTTGGTGCTACTGGGACGCCGGTGGTTCATTACGCAGCTCCTGCTCAGCACTCCATTCCTGCTCCTGCCGCTCCTCAGGCGTCCGCTCCTGCAGCGGCCTCTAAGTCTGCTGCCAGCGATGCCGGACTTCACATTGTTAAATCTCCTTTTGTAGGAACTTTCTACGCTTCTCCATCTCCTGGAAAACCTGTCTATGCTAAGGTCGGTGATAAGGTTAAGGCCGGTCAGCCACTTTGCGTACTTGAAGCCATGAAGATCATGAACGAAATTGACTCTGACATGACTGGTGAAATCGTAGAAATCTGCGTCGACAATGAATCCCTTGTTGAGTTTGGTCAGCCACTTTTTAAAATTAAGCCGAACTAATTTCCATGAGCCAAAAAATCACTGCTAAGAAGTTCAAGAAAGTCCTCATCGCTAACCGTGGTGAAATTGCCATCCGGATCATCCGGAGTTGCAAGGAGCTTGGAATCGAAACAGTGAGCGTTCACTCAACTGCCGATGAAGATTCTCTTCATGTAAAGATGGCCGATGAGTCCGTTTGTATTGGGCCTCCTAAGTCTGCTCAGTCTTATCTTAACATTCCTCAAATTCTTTCTGCCGCTGAGATCACCGGATCGGATGCTATCCATCCTGGTTATGGTTTTCTCTCTGAGAATGATGAATTTGCTCAGATGTGTGAGAAGTGGGGGCTGACCTTTATCGGTCCCTCCGTGGAATGTATTCAGTCCATGGGAGATAAGATTGAGTCTAAAATCACTGCTAAAAAAGCCAAGGTTCCTACTCTGGAGCCTATTTATGTGAAAGACGCTGACGAAAAGAAGATTCAGAAAGAAGTCGAGAAGATGGGCTTTCCTGTTCTCATCAAAGCTTCCGCTGGTGGCGGTGGACGCGGGATGAAGCGAATCGAGAACTTCGATGAACTATGGCCGGCCCTGGTGAGACTTCAGCAGGAAGCCATGGCGGCTTTTGGAGATGGAACTCTTTTCATTGAGAAATACATCGTTAATCCACGGCATATCGAAGTTCAAATTCTCGCCGACAAACATGGCAACGTGATTCATTTGGGAGAACGAGATTGTACGATTCAGCGTCGATTCCAGAAGATTCTTGAAGAGGCTCCTTCACCAGTATTGACTCAGAAAGTCCGCGAAGAAATCTGTAACGCTGCTGTAAGACTTGCGAAGTTTGTGAAATACGACTCTGTGGGCACTGTGGAATTTCTCTACGATCAAGACACCCAGAAGTTCTACTTCATGGAAATGAATACACGTATTCAGGTTGAACACCCGGTCACAGAAGGGCGCACCGGAGTCGATCTGATCAGTGAACAGATCCGCCATGCTCAAGGGGACAAGATCCGCTTTAAGCAAAATGATATTATCTTCCGAAATCATGTGATGGAATTCCGGATTAATGCGGAAGACCCTAAAACGGGCATGCCGTCTCCTGGTCACATCACCCATTACCACCGCCCTGGGGGCATTGGAGTGCGGACCGATGACTTCATCTACACGGGCTATACCGTACCACCATACTACGACTCTATGGTCTCCAAGATCATCGTTCAGGCCGATAACCGGGAAAATTGTATCACCCGGGCCAAGCGAGTCTTAAACGAGACCGTCCTTTCCGGCATTCAAACTAATATCGATCTCCATAAGGAGATATTGGACGATCCGGACTTCGTAAATAGTCAGTTTTCGACCAATTATTTGTCCAAAAAACTGATTTAAAAGTATAATAAAATTAAGTGTTTAATATGCCACAGGAAGGGGCATGGGATCTCCTATTGAAATTCGGCAAATGATGGCCGAAGGAAAATTACCAGTCGCTCAATTTGAAATTGAGGCCTCGCTAAAAATTGCGCACGGTGAAGAGCGCCGTGAACTCCTCTTTCTTCTTCTCGATCTCTTAAAACTGGAAATTAAAAACCTCCCCGTTGGACCTCTTCTGGAAGCAGCAGAACTGGCCTTCACTGAATTGAGGGAAAGTTTTCATGCGGCCCTTCCGCTTTTGAAGTCTGACCCACGACTTCTGAATCTTCTGAGATTTCAACTTTTAATTATTCGTGACTATGAAGAACGGGGAAAACTCGAAGAAGTACTGATTGCTTTGAATACTTACCAAATTCATTGTGTGGAAAAACGTATTCCCTATTTGGATATACGGATTCAGGAGTTTTCAAAAAAGTATTTCCGGCATGAATTTTCTCTTTCTCTCCAAAGGATTTCTCTCGCACTGATGCTTAAGGATAAAAAGACCGTAACGGACGAAATCCGGGAACTTCTCTTTGTTATCCACGAATCCCGCTCGCGTAATGCTTCTCAGAAGATCCGCGCACTGCTGGAACTTCTGGAGAGTTTTGAACTCCAGGGAGAAGAGATCCTCTATCGAAACTTTTGCTATCTCTGGATTAAAGGCATATCTGGCAAGAAGGACTTGAAGACAGTTCTGGAGCTTGCTATTGGCTTTGAAGATTTTCGCATGCTCGTGCTGGTTTTAGATCTTGCCTCGACTTCTTTGCCAGAGACTGCCATCGCAAAATTTGTGCATGTTCTTAAATCTGCTCCTGACTTTGATTTTCTCTATCTTGAGAAAAACTTTCCAAAGCTCAAAAAACATTTCATTTCTTCTGATGACGTCCAACCTTTTGATGAACATGTGGAGACAGTGTCACTTACTGCTCAGGACCTGGTGTTGGGGAATGATGTCTCAGAGGTGACCCAAACCAGAAGTGACCTGGTTTCTCCCATGGAAGACGAGGAAGTTAATCTTCTGAAACAGATTCAGTACGGAGACTTTTCATTCTCTGCACTTTGTGATCTGACAGTGAGTTTTCTTCAGTCTGATTATCTTCGGGCGGCCCGCAGTGCGATATTCAAAGCTGGGGATCTCGCCTCGACCAGCGAAGAGAGAATGCAAGCTCTTTACCTTCGCATCACAGTTCTCATGAAACTTCGCGACTTTAGATCTGCACTTGATAACAGTCTCAGGGCCATGGATCTCGTCCATACTGAAGCTGATCTCC
>CAZPFM010000360.1:0-3419 GCA_964585845.1 uncultured Bacteriovorax sp. | reverse complement strand
TTTTCGCGATTTCAAGACGCCAAATTTCCACATGGTCTTCAGGAACCATGATGGTCTTGCCGTCGTCCTTCACCTGGTAAGGAATCTTCCCTTTCTCGAGCATCTGCGCGATGGTTCCGGAATCTTCTTTGGTGAGATCGGTGTAGAGAACCTTGTAGTCAGTCTTACTGGACCAGATCACGATTCCGGCCATACAAGCGACGAGGAGTCCCGCCACGGCGATGAGCCCGAGTTTTCGAGTCATGTCCAGGGATCTGAAAAAGTCCCCGAAGTTCTGAAGTGTCGTCGAAAAAAAGCTATTCAAAGAATCCTCCTGATTCTAAGTCCTAATTCCCATCCTGGAAATTAGATCTGCATTTTCATAATCTCGCGGTAAGCGTCTAAGACCTTCGTTCGCACCTGGTTCATGGTCCGGAAGGCAATATCTGCTTTCTCAACGGCTAACAGGGTCTCGTGCAGGTTCTGGGACTCACCAGAGGCGAGCTTTTCCATGGCGACGTTCGCTTCATTCTGCATGCTATTCACTCTGGAGATGGAGTCAGTCAACATCTCTCCAAAGCTCTTCGCTCCATCGGTCCCTTGGACACCAGGAGTTTCAAGATCAAATTGTGAGCCAAAGCCGGATTGATCGACTTTCTTCGACCATCCGCTGGCATCTGCTTTTCCGAGAGTCTGCTGGAAGCTTCCAATGTCTTTAATCATTAGTTACCTCTCCCGATCTCGAGTGTCTTCATCGCCATCTGCTTGGTTGTATTGATCGCAGTGACGTTGGACTCGTAAGCTCTCTGAGCTTCGATCATATTGGCCATCTCCACCATCGGGTTGATGTCCGGCATAGCAACGTACCCTTCCGAGTTTGCATCCGGATGGGTCGGGTCATGCTTGTAGACGACCTTATCGGAATGGACGACCTCCGTGGCGTGCACGGTCTGGGCATTTTCGTTTAATTCACCTTCGAGGATCTCGGAGAATTTTTCTCGTGCGGGTTCCGAGCCGAAGACCACTTCCTTACGGCGGTACGGACCACCTTCGGCGGTCCTTGTGGTCTGGGCGTTTGCGATGTTCGAAGAATGCGCTTCCATGCGCTTTCTCTGAGCCGCAAGGCCTGACGAAGAGATTCGTAAACTAGTGAGCAAATCCATTTGCTACTCCTTACTTCTCTGAGTTGATGGCGTACTTCATGATACCCATCTTCTTATTAATCAATTGCACGAGAGAATCGTACATCAATTTGTTCTCGGCCATGACCGCCATTTCGGCTTCCACGTCCACCGTGTTCCCGTCTTCTGAGACAACCCCATTCGGGTTATCGTAGATCTCAGGTTCAAGATTGTTGAAGCCACCATTTCCAACGTCGAAATGCCGTCCATCAGTGGCATTCATCTGCATCTGACCGTCAACATCCAAAGCACGCGCCAACGCTTCTTCGAAATCCATCTTCTTGGCCTTGAAGCCAGGAGTGTTGGCATTGGCGATGTTACTGGAGATGAGCTTCTGCCGCATCTCCCGGAAGTTCAACGCCGTTGTCATTGCTTGTAGAGTCTTGTCAGTCACGTCCATGTGATGGCCTCAACAAATCCTATTATCAGTTATCAAATCTATTAACGAAGGTTCACGAAGTAAGTCGTTCCTTCTGCCCGGTACTCATTGATCTTGTTTCGAAGAGTTCGGATGGAAACACCGAGGATCTTCGCAGCTTGAGTTCGGTTTTCAGAAGTGTGAACGAGGGCCTTACGGATGAGGAGCTTCTCAGCGTCTTTGAGAGACATGAGCTTGAGTCCGTCTTCATCAGCGTCACCAGCAATGAACTCGACCTTGCGCTCGCCGCGCTCGATAGCTTCAACATTGAGAGTTGAGCCTTCCATGTTCGTGAGGGTCTTGCGGATGAAAGAGCGGAGTTCAGAGAGGTTCTGATTCCAGCTGTAGTCAGAGAGTTTCTGGGCAGCTTCAGAGCAGAGTTCGATGCCGGAAGTTTCATTTTCCTGGGCATACTCTTCGATAAAATGACGAGCAATCAGTTCCACGTCAGTTCCTCTTTCGCGCAGGGAGATGAGATCGATAGTCGCTCCACCAAAGTATGTGTAGAGAGCACGAGAGAATTTGCCGGCGCCGACAAGCTTCGAGAGATTCTTCGAAGTCGTTGCGATCACGCGAACATCTAACTCGTAGTCCGGGAGCTCTTGGAAGATAGTATAGAGGCGTTTCTGAAAGTTTTCATCCAGCGCATCAATGTTGGCAAAAATTACCGTACCACCGTTGGCAAGTTCTAGGACTCCACGGTTGAAGCGGCCGGATTCTTCGTCCCGGAAACCGAGAACCATCTTCTCAACCATCTCTGAGCCTTCGGCGCAGTTGACGATCTCAAGGCGGCCATTCTTACGGGCGGAGTTCATGTGAATGTATTTCCCAACGGCTTTCTTTCCGGAGCCAGCTTCGCCTGAGATGAGAACCGGCGTCTTCGTCACAGCGACGTTACGAGCCGTTTCAAGGGCGATGTTGAATTTTGGGTGATTTCCTACGAGATTTAAACCTTGAGATAACATTAGACCTCCTGTCCGATGTAAGTTTTGGTTTCCAGTTTCTTATAATTTCTTTTCTGCAAGTTCCAGTGTCGTGAGTTCTGACCGGCACATCTCCTTAATGTGGCCCGGTACACTCGTGTCCGTCGTCAAAAGATTCAAGACCTCCTTCCCTTCGGCGACGTGGGAATTCTTTATCAATGATAACCCGTAAAGGTATCCGATCCGCGCGGTGTAAGGAGATTTTTGAAATTTCTGTCTGTAAGCTTTCGTCATATTTTCGATCTCTTTCCAGTTTGGCTTCGACTCCCCCGCATAGCTCTCGATGAGGAGATAGTTGATTCGCTCGGAGATGTTCAAGATCGGTGCCGACTTTGATTTGTTGATGTCTGCAGAAAGTGCTTTCACCACAGTTTTAAACCGTTCCTGGTCCTTCAACCGATAGAGAGATTCCACGTAACCCATGAGAAGTTCTGCGGTTTGTCTCGGTGTAAGCTGGTTCACAGGATTCTGTTTCACGAGCACTTTCTCGAATTCGAGAATCGCATCGTGGTACTTATCCTGGTGAAAACTGATGAGTCCCTGGTAGTAGGGATAATTTATAGAGTCCCGAACTGACACTGGAAGTGAGTCCAGCTTGTCACTGGCCCGGGGCCAGTTTTTATCGGCCACTAGTCTCATAAGACTAAGTTCTTCCACCATGTCAGCAAGATTCACGGTCTTGGTCCGCTCAACCCAGAGAGGGTAAGTGCGTGGTTCAGCGTTCTGGACACTCTTGAAAGTTGCCAGGGCACGGTCGTAACTCTTAAAGAGTCCAAGCTTTAAGTAAGAGTCACAGACAACGAAGTTCATGTAGATATTCTTCGCGACACTCTTCTCGAACTTATCCTTATAGACTTC
>CAZPFM010000359.1:0-3434 GCA_964585845.1 uncultured Bacteriovorax sp. | reverse complement strand
TCTGGCCATAGGAAACATTTTTGGAAGTAACACCTTTAATACGCTTTTACTCATACCTCTGGATTTCATCTTTACTGGCGGAATCCTGCAGTCTGTCTCACCGGAGCATGCCTTCACGGGAATTGCCGTGATTCTTGCCACAGCTGTCACCACTATGGGGCAGCTTTATCAGGTTGAACCAAGGCGTCCATTCATCGAGCCGGATGCTCTTCTGGTCATGAGTATCTGCTTACTCTCTTTCTATCTCCTGGGGATGTAGGGCCAGGAAGCGGATAAACCGTTCTCTTAACTCAGGAGTGAGATGAGAGTTTCGAAGGATCGTCTTCATCGCAAAGGCGGCATCCTCTGGAGTACTTCTCTCCTGAAGGTGGAGAGCAAGTTTAAGTTTTTCGAGATCCACATTGGAAAGAGTCGGAAAGATTTCGCGAATGCCCCGGTTGAAGTCCTCTTTGGTGCATTCCTGGGGAGCGACACCCGCCCTGGATCTTTGCAAGGAAATTCTTGAGAGGCGCTCCCATTCGTCTCTCTCTACTTTGCTCAGAAGACTTAGGGCATTGTCGTATTTTTCTTTTGTCATTTCCCCGTACCAGAGTGAGGCACAAAATGTTTCTGAGCGCTCGCAGAGGGCCAAACGGAGATTATTCCAGATGATCAAGTCTCTGCGATCCAGTAGTCCCATTCCTTTCCTCACAGGAGGAAAGGTGCTGGTCTGGACTTCAGGCATCTTGAACATGATCAAAACCCCACTCACTATAAGAATGAGGGCGATGACATAGTTTCTTCTTGTCATTCTTTCATAAGAGCACAGCTTCAGCCGGAACAAATCTGAAATTCACTTGGCCGAACACCTGAAAAAGAATGGTCTTCCGTTTGCATCCTCAGGCTCAGTCATTTCCAAACAAAAAATGAAACAAGTCTGGAAAAGGAGCATCAATGAAATCGACAAAATTATTAAATCTCTTACTTCTCATGAGCCTAACGCTTCTCTTGGCCTGCGGATCAGATGATGATGGGGACACCACCGTCATCCTCGGTGATACACCTCAGTTTCAGCGGGAAGAAGGTCCCGTTGCAACGCAACCGGATGTGCGTACTAATGTAGTCGTGAATAACACGGTCAAAGTTGTGAACCGAAACTGGGTGGTGGAAGACGACGACCTCGTTGTTGACTGTGATGTCCAGGAAGCCGAGCCTGATGTGGTTCACCAGCAGATTATCTATGTTGCCCCTAACTGTTCGGCGATCCAGAATGCTCCGGCCGGAGATGATCAAATTGTTGATCGAACGGAAGTTGAAACTCAGATTGGTCAGCCTATTGCCACTCTTGAGGCCCGGGAAGGAGCGAACTATACAGTGAATGACCGAGTCCCTTTAAGCCAGTTACCGGCGCAGGAAGAAGACTTTGTCTTCGTTGTTTATAGTCAGGATGTTCAGGGTGTGAATATACCTATCGTTTGTATGCCATTTCAGGTTCAGGTGGTGGACAATTCCACGACTAACCCGGAACCGCAGCCACAACCACAACCACAACCTCAGCCGCAACCACAACCAGGGCCACAACCAACACCGGAAGAAGAGCCTACGCTTTAACTTCTAAACTCACCTTAAAACCACGGGCACAGAGCTCTTTAATCATCCGCTCTGTGCTCGCCCCTTCCAGGCTCAAGGAATCTTCCTTGGGAAGTTTTTCTGCGAGATCCTTAAGATCAACGAGCTTTGGTGTTTCTTCTTCGTCGATCACCACTAGATAGTGATAGCCCACATCCATGAGTGACTGAACGTGCACACGATTATCCTTCATGGCCTCAAAGGTTTTTTTCCAGAAGACATTGATGAAAATGTCGCCCTTTTCTTTATGCCTGAGGTGAACGTCGAAGGCGAGGGGACCAGTCTTCACAAAGAGACGAATGGAAAGTGGCATTTCAGCATCAATAAGAGTTTCCCCCACATTGATGGATTCCAATGAGTGGTGAGGAAAAAAGGTAAAGCAGGCGATTTTTTTTAAATTCTGATGAGTGATGAGACCACTGGTGCGAAAGCGCAGGATGGTGGCCGCAGAGGTGTTGAGTACCTGGGCCAATTCATCGGCCGAATTCGATACCTGAGTAACAAGGGTTTTTGCTAAACGCTTACTGATTTGAGTGGCCTGTGGTCGTCCCATAAGGGATATCCTACTGTTAATATACTTTATTGTAAATTAGCTAATTTATTAATTTACGATTGACAAAATTTTGACATGTGATAAGATAAGGGTATTGGAGGTATGAATGACCAATGAACAAATGACCCCTAAGGCCCAAGCGGCCCTGTCCACCAAGATCCAAATCTTAGGAAAATATGGATTCACCATTGATGATCTCGATGGGATTTATGACCTGATCTTTGCTAAGCCCAATAGCAATGCCTTTGCTCTTTATGGAATGAGTTCCGAGGATCAGGCCGATCTTATTGAGGCGATCCACACACTCTTTGCTGAAACAAGCCAGAATCAGGCGATGACGGCTTAATCATTTTCGTCGAAAAGCCACTCCCCATTGATTGACGGGGGAGGGCTCTTCGGCCGATCATAATAGGATGAAATACTTAAGCATCCTTTCTTTATTCTTCTCATATTCACTCTTTGCTTCTCACTGTATTGAACAATCCGATGATCAGGGCCTGGCCCGTTGGATCCACTGCTCACGGCATGAAATGAGACTTTTTCCTGGCTCAAAAAATCAGCGTGATGTTCTCTGGCAAATCCCACAAGGGGAAGCTCCTTCCAAGGGCTGGCCCGCAGTGCTGCTCTCTCAAGGCTCCTGGTTTCCCGTAGAATTCTCTCGTCCCAGTTATCTCCCTTTTGGGGGATTCAATGAAGTGAAACTCATCCGGGAGCTTTTAGACCATGGGTTTGCGGTGATCGCTCCCCGGGCCACTCTCAATGTGGGTTGGATCACGAATATGCCCCATGGAGAATATGAAAAGACCGCTGACTACCAGGTCTTGAGTGAAGTCCTGAGACTGATTGGCTCCGGAGGATTTGGTAGAATCGATGCTGATTCTCTTTATGCCACCGGGATCTCCAGTGGGGGCTATAACACCAGCCGTTTGGTGCTCACATTTCCCGGGGCCTTCAGGGCCATTGCGATCCAATCAGGCTCTTATGCTGACTGCCTGGGTCCACTTTGTGGGATGCCGGACACGCTTCCAGAAGCGCATCCCCCAACGCTTTTTCTTCACGGCCAGAAAGATATTGCCGTCCCTGTGTCTACCGCTAAGAAATTCCATAATTACTTAAAGCGGGAGGGAGTGGAAACCGAGATGATCGTAGATCCAGAGGCGAGGCACGCCTGGATCGATGCCGCTCCGGTCGCTATCCGGCAGTGGTTCAGTACTCATTAATAATACTCAAGTTAGAGTTCCTATTCCCGAAGAGTTGCTTATGCTGTTTTCTA
>CAZPFM010000358.1:1317-3439 GCA_964585845.1 uncultured Bacteriovorax sp. | reverse complement strand
TTGGATGTTTCCATGAGACTTTTAAATTCATTGGTCTTTTTCTGAAGCTCCCCTGCAAGTTGAGACTCCATCTGCTCCTGAAGTTTTCTATCCTGGATCAGCGCTTCGCCACGTTTCAGAAGGTCAAGGTATTGAGGAAGTTTAGTCGAAGTGTCCCGGATCTTTTCTATCTCTGATAATTTGAGTTCTGTCTGGAAATGATCTGTCCAAAGCTTAGCGACAGAGGAAAAAACCTGAGAATTTTTTTCTATTCTTTTTGCATGATCCTGAATTAAATCCCGGAGGTGGCGGTATTTTTCCCGGGTCTCTTCTCGCTCTTTGAGCCGCAACTGGAGCTCTTTACTTGTCTTCTCATGTTCCCAGGCCTCTTTTTTCAGTCGTTCAATCTCCTCATCTAAGGAGAGCTCACTTTCCAGAGGAGTTTTAAGTTGGGCGGCGAGGATTTTTTCTCTTTCACGGAGTTCATTAAGAGTCAGTTCGCATTTTTTCTTCAGGGCCCTAAGATGCTTCTGCTCTTCAGTCAGCGCGATCTGCCGTGACTCAAGTTCACGGACTTTTATTTTTATCGACTCAAAGTCATTTTTCTCTGAGACTGATTTAAGCTCATCCCAGCGATCAGGGCTCAGTTGGGACTCACAAACGGGGCATTCTCCCTTCTGCCGGCTCTCCGGATGGGTGAGGCAGGTCTTCACGGCCATGAGAACTTCCTGAAGCTTAAGGGTTGTCTGCAAAGGAAGGAGTTGAGTTTTATCTGATTTTAGATCTTCAGAGATTTTGGCTTCCTTCGTCTCTGCCTCGAAGGCCTCTTTCACCGTTAAGGCTTCATCTTCTTTTATCTTTTGGTATTCGAGTTCCCATTTTTGGCGCTTTTCTTTTAACGCTTGAGACTCGGATTTCTTCTTCACCAAAAGCTCAAGCTTCTGCGGAATCTCTTTTGGGAAGGCCTCTATGGTCTCCTCCAGCGCTTTTACTTCCTGAGTGATTTTTAGTCCCCGGGCCTCCACTTCCTTAAACTGACCATTTCTCAGTTCTCCTTCGGAATTTAAGTGCTCTTTTTCCCTCCAGACTTCCAGGATTCGGGAAAACTGATCTTTGAGCTGAAGGGTGGATTCTATAGGAAGGAGGAAGGTCTTTGAGAAGAGCTCAATCTCCTGCTGGTTATTTTCAATAAGAGCTGAAAGTTCGCTTAAGGACTTTCTTTTCGCGCTGACACTTATCTCAATCTGATCCAGCTCGCTTTTTGTTTTCCGGGCCCCATCCTCAGCGTTTTTGAGAGATAGTTCCTTTTCAAGAAGTTGCAGTAGAAAAGGCTCTTCTTTTCGAAGACGCATCCGGGCTTCCTGAAGTTCTGTCAGGGCCGCTTCATTTTTCTTCAGAACCTGATTGAATTCGAGAGTCTCTTTTTCCACATCATTTTGAATTTGACTCTTCTTTAAGGCATAGTCCGCATGATTTTGATGATAGGTCTGGGCACTTGAAAAAGGAGTGCTGATTTTTTTTAGTTGATCGAGGGCAACCTGGGAGCGCTCTAATCTTTGGATCATAGTGCTGCGCTCTTTATCCAGAGTCTCCAGGTCTGCACCGTCGGCACTGAGGGCACTGAGAGCGGCATCGATCTGAAGCTTCTCTTCATCAAGAGTATCGAGTTCTTGTTTGAGTTCCTTTGAGACATTCTCCAGGACTTCGCCTGGATAGAGCTTTTCGAGGATTTCTTTTCTCTCGTTAAAAGTTGAAAGAAGAAAACGGGCAAATTCACCCTGGTTCAGGATGATGCATTTACAGAATTGATCAAAGTCGAGATTCAGGAGATCTTCCACTTTCTTTGAGCTGATGGTTTTTCCTGAATCAAAACCAGGTGTTTCGAGTTCGTAGAGTTCACGGGTAGGGGATTGAGGTGTGGCATAGGGCTCGCCATTGCTTTTTAAAACCCGTGCCCTCCAGGAGGCGAGGTAGGGTCTGCCCTTTACTTCGAAAAGAAGCTGGATCTCTCCCTCTTTTTCTCCAAGGGTCACAAGATCATTCTGATTCACACTTCGCTTAAAGACCTGCCCGTAGAGAGCGAGGCCAATGGAATTAAGAAGGGAGGACTTTCCTGCGCCTGTTTCTCCAGTGATGGCAAAAA
>CAZPFM010000358.1:0-1307 GCA_964585845.1 uncultured Bacteriovorax sp. | reverse complement strand
CGATGTCCCGGAAATCCACATGGTGCTCTCCCTTTAGAGAAGCGATGTTTCGGAGTTTGAGTTCACGGAGTCGCATGTTTGACTCGCTCTAAGAGTTCAGTGAAGTCTTTTTTAAGTTCTTCCGGTGGTTCCGGGGCTTCAGGGTATTTTGCAGCATAGAACTCCCCGAAAAGCTCCACGGGAGAGAGTTCGAAGATTTTATCGTGGCGAAGTTCCTCTGTTTTATTTTCCCCGTATTTAGGTTGGTAACTGAGGAGCTCGGCCCCTTTTTTCTCAAGGGCGAGCTTGATTTCATCCACCAGACCAATCTTTGGGGAATCCAGATGGATCTCAATATCCACCATGGTGGTGAGAGGAGAATCAAAATCAGCCTCTTCGATCTTATTTTTCCAATTGCTTTCATCCACTGTAAAAGAGATGAGTTTTCGGGCCACAGGAATAGGGAGCTTTTCGATCGCGACCTTTTTCTCTTTTACTTCGAGCTCCATCACAAATTTGGCATTTGTTTCTGAAAATCTCATGGGGATGGGGGAACCTGAGTAATAGGCCCTTGGTCCCGCTTTCTGAGGCTTATGGATATGGCCTAAGGCCACATAGTCAAAGCCTTCAAAGAGCTTGTGAGGAATCGAATCAAGACCCGATAGAGAGACCACTTGTTCGGATCCTGCGGACTGGAATTCACCTGCGAGGTGATGAAGCATGAGTATTTTTGGATGCTCAGATTCTTTTTTTAGGTAGCTTCCGAGAGCTTCCTCAATATCGCCTTCTCCCTGAGGAAGAAGCTCAAAAGAGCGAAAGAAAGGAAGAGCGCAGAGTTCAATGGTCTCATTCTCAGTTGAGATCATCTCCCAATGCTCCTGGGCTTTTGGAGAAAGTTTTCCCCAGACCTTTACCCGGTGTTCTTTAAGAAGAAGGGCCGGCGCTTCCAGGAGGACACCAGAGTCGTGATTGCCGGCGATGATATAGGTCGATGCTTTAGTTTCCGAGGAGAGGCGATGGAGAAAACGGTAGAATAGTTCAAGACTCTGATGGGGTGGGGAAGGTGTATCGAAGATATCCCCTGCGATGAGCAAAACATCAATCCTGCGATCGATAATCGTTGAGACAAGCCAGTCCAGGAATGCTTCGTGTTCTTCAGTCCGGTCGAGCTTAAAGAGTCGCTTGCCGAGATGCCAGTCTGAAGTATGGAGAATGCGCATGACCTACCTTGGCGGTCGATTGCGTCCTTGCGATCCACCGGGAGACCCACCCTGGCCTCTTGGATTCTGATTGTTTCTGTTGCGATTTCTGTTTCGGTTGCGGTTTCT
>CAZPFM010000357.1:0-3468 GCA_964585845.1 uncultured Bacteriovorax sp. | reverse complement strand
TCCAGTCTATGAAATATGGCACGAGCCTTGATGTTTTCCCCCTGAATCATGATGGTGGATTCGGAGTTCGAAACTTTCGAGAGGAGGTGATACACCTGCTGCATCTTCTTCGATTTACCAATGAGATTATGGTAGCGGTACTTGTTTCCAAGTTCGGAGTTAAGGTCATGGATACGGGCTTCCCGCTTAGAGATCTCGGAGTGGAACGTCACCACTTCATCGGCGACGATCCCAACGAGCTCGCGCATCTTGGAGAAGTCTTTCTCTGAGAAGCGCTTTACTTTGGAAGCCGTAGCGCGAGCATCTATCTCGCTCACGCCACACTCAACCAATTTGCTAACAACCTGCTCGACTTCTTCGGTCGTGCAGGAATCTTTGAAATAAGGATAGGCAAAGATCGCTCCGAGGACTTCTCCGTCAATCACAACCTTATGAGCGTAGCCAAAGGTGTGCGGGAAGAAAGACTCAAATTCCACCCAATGCTTTTCGGAATCAGAAAAGGATTCGAATACTTTTTCGACATCTCCTTCAAGCCAATCGTTTGCAAAGGTTGGAGACATCTGGAGCTTAAAGAAAGGCGACTTGTATGGATAATCTGGCTGAGTCAGAAACTGAACCCGCCCTTGCTCATCAGCGTAGAAAATATCGAGGCCATACCAGCTTCCGATAATCTGCTCGAGCTTCTTATTTACGTGAAGGTCCTTAATAGATTTCCAATCAATCATGAGTCTCTCCTGTGCTCAAATGTCCAATCCGTGAACATTAAACTTTTAATCGTCTAACTCTTCGGCACTTTGTCGGATTTCTTGACAGGAGATTGGTGAGATTGCGGAATATTTTTACAAACAACCCTGAGAGATTTGGATGAATTCGTCAAAAGTTTGGAAATACTGTGGTTTAGTCCAGTCCTGGGGACCGACAAATTTCCGGAACATCGCCTTGTCCGACGAAAACACATAGGTTTCCGGAACCCGGGTGGTTCCAAAGATATCCCGGTGGGCATTCTCATTATCCAGGAGCCAGTGGATCTGGGGTCCCAAAGGATCCTTCAGGGTCTTCAGGTGCTTTTGGATCTTCATCACCTCATCATTGACTGCCACCAGGAGGAAATGCACTCCTGGACGATCAGAATAGCGCTTAATGAGGTCTAAGAGCTCAGGGAGCTCTCTCTCACAGGGTCCACACCAAGTCCCCCAGAAATGCACCACAAGGAGCTCTGGCTTCTGGGTCTCATAGAACTCATGCAGACCAAATTTCTCCCCCTGAAGGGTTTTGAATTCTGTCTTCGGGAGGGACTTCAAAACCGATTCACCCTTTCCCACAGGTGCGAGCTGAGAATCCAAAGAATTCTTCTGGTAAACGGAGTAGTAGAGAGTGAGTCCAATGAGGGTAAGGACGACGAGGATTCGATAGGCCATAAAAGAAAAAACCTTCCTTATCTTGGGGATAAGGAAGGTTTCACATAGATTACGAGGTCTGTAAATTAATCTACGAAAGCGATGTAAGCTTCGCGGGCGCCATCCCCGAGACGAGTCTCAGAGATTTTAAGAAGACGAGTGTACCCGCCTGGACGCTGCTTGAACTTCGGAGCTACGTTCTCGAAAAGATTCTTCACGGCTTCTTTGTTATTGAGCTTCGTGAAAGCAAGACGACGATTAGCGATCGTGTCGTTCTTTGCAAGAGTAACAAGCTTCTCGATGTAAGGCTTGATGGCCTTAGCTTTCGTTTCAGTTGTCTTGATTTTACCGTGAGTGATGAGCTCGATAGAAAGGTTCTGAACGAGTGCCTTTCTGTGCTGTGGCTTAACACCTAATTTGTATTTGTGATTACCGTGTCTCATATAAAACTCCTAAAAGCTCCGCTGGATTATTCAGCGTGCTGAACCTGCTTCATGATGTTGTCGACTTTCATACCAAGTCCAAGGCCCATGGAAGAGAGGATCTCTTTGATCTCATTGAGAGACTTTCGTCCAAAGTTCTTAGTTCTGAGCATTTCGCCTTCAGTCTTAGAAACGAGTTCGTAAATATATTTAATGTTAGCGTTCTGTAAACAGTTTGCAGATCGAACTGAAAGCTCGAGCTCGGAAACTGGCTTAAGAAGAGCTTCGTTAGCAACGCCACCAGAAGAAGCTTGGGCCTGTGGCTTAACTTCAGTCGGAGCATCTTTATCTTCGAAGTTGAGGAAGACAGAGAGCTGATCGCGAAGAATCTTTGCAGAGATCGCAACAGCGTCTACTGGATCGATACCAGCGTTTGTCCAAACTTCGAGAGTGAGTTTATCGTAGTCAGTTCTCTTACCAACACGTGAGTTAGTCACAGTGTAGTTCACACGGTGAACTGGGGAGAAAAGAGTATCGAGGTAGATCCAGCCAACAGGAAGGTCGAAAGCTTCTTTGTTATCAAGAGCTGTTACATAACCTTTTCCGCGAGCGATCTTAAGTTCCATACGGATAGATCCGCCGGAAGAAACGTTAGCGATTGTGAAATCAGGGTTGAGAACTTTTACGTTCGCATTTTCCTGGATATCAGAAGCGCGCACTGGACCTTCAGAGTTCTTCTCGAGAACGAGAGTCACATCTTCTTTCTCAGTGATCTTGAAACGGATCTCTTTGAGGTTAAGGATGATTTCAGAAACTTCTTCTTTGATGTTGTTGATTGTGCCGAACTCGTGGTCTACACCATCGATTTTAACAGCAACAATTCCTGCTCCCTGAAGAGAAGAAAGAAGAACACGACGAAGAGAGTTTCCAAGGGTGAGTCCGTAGCCGCGCTCAAGTGGCTTAGCAGTGAACTTACCGTAGTTGGCCTTGAGTCCTTCGCTGTCTACTTCAAGTGCAGCGGGACGAATCATGCCAGCCCAGTTTTTACTCATATATGAATTCATTAAGTACTCCCGAATCTAAAAGTTAAGGCCAAAAGTTAAAGAGAGAAGCGATTAAACTCTTCTTCTCTTCGGAGCGCGACAGCCGTTGTGTGGCATCGGGCTCATGTCGGCAACAGAAGTGATTCTGAGGCCAGCAGCGAGGAGAGCGCGGATAGCGTTCTCACGACCTGCACCTGGACCTTTAACTTTAACGTCCACAGAGTTAAGTCCGTGCTCCTGAGCTTTCTTAGCAGCTTCCTGAGAAGCAACCTGAGCAGCAAATGGAGTGGATTTTTTAGATCCGCGGAAACCGAGACCGCCGGCAGATGCCCAAGCGATTGCGTTTCCATCAGCGTCTGTGAATGTCACGATCGTGTTATTGAACGAAGCGTGGATGCTGCAGATACCGTGGGAGATGTTCTTCTTAGCTTTTTTCTTTCCGCCAGCTTTCGCAGAAGAGCCAGAGCTCATACCGGATTGCTTTTGAGCATTCGTCATTGCCATATTATCCTACCTTATTTCATTGCCTTAATTGATTTCTTACCAGCGATTGCAACCGCAGGACCCTTACGAGTACGAGCATTGGTGTGCGTGCGCTGACCGTTT
>CAZPFM010000356.1:0-3470 GCA_964585845.1 uncultured Bacteriovorax sp. | reverse complement strand
CTTTAATTGTATCGACGACGGCTTGAAAATCACCATTCGGTTTATCTGGAGTTGGGCCGCGACCGATCTCGAGCACCCACTGCATGCCGTGTTTATTAGCACTTGTGTAGTCACCAAATGATTTGAAGTACGTGCCAAAGTTGACCCCTAAGTTACCACAACTACTACTGCTACCACAGAGTGCATCAATTTGAGTTGGTGAGAGTTTGTGCTTGAGAAAGCTAGCATTGTCGCTGCCAAAGGGACTAAACAGCAAGGCAGCGGTCACTTCGCCTTTTAAGAACTCAATGTCTTGCTTAAATGCTTCAAACTCACTCGACTGCGCAAATAACGTCTGAGCGCCGAGCACGCCAGAAACCACCACACACACAAGTGCGAGAGCAACGCGTCGCAGCCAGGCTGACCTCAGTCTAGACATGTTTTGTATTATACCTGAGGGAAGAGTTAATAGCAGGGGCTATCCGAGTGGGTTTAGAGCCCATCATCAGAGCTTGGAAGTGAGATATTAGTAACCTCATCAAGGCCGGTGAATGATGAGAGTAAGTTGAGGACGATGAAGCCACTCAGCGCCACCACGATACCAATCACAGCAAACGTCATAGTGTTGCGGGCAGTTTCTGTACCCTTGGTGTTACCACCAGAAGTCATGTAGCGAAAAGCAGCGATGACGAACATCACAAATGCTGCCAAGCCAATTAGCGAAATAATGACGATGAAAACATTTCCCAGTAAACACTGTAAACCCTGAATGGTGGCGACATCAGGATCAGTTTGCCTGAAGACGGCATGCTCTTTACTGGCGATTGTCATGTCACAGACCACATGAAGAGAATGCCCGCCACCTACGGCCCAGCCGGGGACAACGGCGATCACAATCTTCGGCATGAAGCGGATCATGCGCTGAACCTCTAAGATATGAAGACGACCATGGGCCAAAGGCATACCGGGTTTGGCAGTGTCTTTGTATTCATAGCCAGATTTTCCCCGAACATTCTGGTCTCCTCCGGCCGAAAAGGACCAGCCATTTTTACCCTCATGTTTGGTTGAAGGACCGTTACCGGTGAGGAGGATACAGCCCACATCGTTCTGACGATGGGCCCATTCAAAAGCGGTGAGGAGTTCGTCCACAGTAAGAGGACGAAAAGCATTGAGGATGTCAGGTCGATTGAAGGCGATACGAACGGCCCCTGTCTCTTTTGCTTTATGAAGAGTTATGTCCTGAAATTCAAAGTCAGTAATTTCATTCCATGCATTCGAATCAAAAAGGGGAGAGATCATATTTCCTCGTCAGATGCAATGTAGATATAGGCAATACCACCGAAGACCGGGATTGCTTTATAGTGTTTGAAGCTTGTGCTCTTTTTCATAATCTCCATGAACTTTTCATCAGAAGGGAACTTCATGGAGGACTCGATGAGGTATTCGTAAGCATCCGTGCGTTTCGTGATAGCGCCAAAGACCGGAACATAGAGCTTTAAGAGATTAAAATAGGACTTGGAGTAGAGTTCATTTCTGGGCTGGCCGAACTCAAGAATGTAAACGGACTTTGAGACCCGACCAAGCTCTGAGAGACCCTTCTCCAGACTCTCGACATTCCTGATCCCGAAGGAGATACAGGTGGCGTCGAACTCCTTATCGGAGAAAGGAAGTGCCTGGACGTCGCCAACCATAAAACCCACTGAGGAATTCTTCTTCTTCCCCCGGGCCTTGGCTTCAACGATCATGTTTTCGGAGAAATCCAGCCCCATGACCATCGGGACTTTCTTTTCCAGAAGAAAAGCAATGTCCCCGGTGCCAGTGGCGCAGTCGAGAACTTTCTTAGGTTTGTTTTTCGTGATGAGATTGACAAATTTTCTCTTCCAGAGCCTGTGAGTGCCGGCAGAGAGAACATCATTTAAGAGGTCGTATTTTCCGGAGATGTCATTGAACATCACCCTAACGTATTCAGCCTTGGCCATATTACATCCTTAGTTCTTTTTCAAAAACAGGAGCGAGTTTTTTAAGCTTAGAAACGAGTTCACCGAATTGCTGAAGATTCAAGGCTTGCTGCCCATCGGAGAGGGCACAGGCCGGCTCAGGATGGATTTCAACCAGAAGACCATCAGCACCAGCGGCCACGGCCGCAAGAGCTGCATCGATCACGTAGGGGGTTAGCCCCATGGCGTGAGACGGATCAACCACCACTTTGAAAGGCGTGTTCTTCTTTAGATAGATCACTGACCCAAGATCAAGAAGATTGCGAAGTTTATTATCAAAGGACCGGACTCCTCGCTCGCAGAGGATGATGTTTTTCTCGCCGAGGTTAAAGAGGTATTCAGCCGAGCCGAGCCATTCCGCGACAGTTGCGGAGAAAGCGCGCTTTAAGATTACTGGACGGTTATAGCGGGAGAGTTCTTTTAAGAGTTCATAGTTATACATGTTCCGCGCTCCGACCTGGAAGGCCGAAGAAATTTCCGCTAGGCTCTCGATCTGACGAACATCTGTGACCTCGGTCACAAAATCGAAAGGAATTTCCTTTTTCATTTTCTTCACAAGAGCGATGCCCTCATCTCCGAGGCCCTGAAAGGACTTGGCGTTGGTTCTCATCTTATGAATTCCGCCCCTGATAAGAGTCGGACGATGTGAGTCCGTGAGGATTGCCCGCATCTGGGATTCTGATTCCACCGCACAGGGGCCAGCGATCAGAAAAAGATCATTGGGGCGAAAGTTAAAAGATGAATGTTCCATAAGGACCTAACGCTTTAAGAGTTCGAAATTTCAGTGATTTCTAAATAGCCGAATCAGGCGGATTTGGGAAGGAATTCATTGCGTGTTGAAGAGAATTCACCTATCTATAAGCCCATGCCATTTCCTACAAATTTCTACATCGGTCTTGTCCACGGACCCATCCGTTCTAAGGATGGAAAAGAGATCACCACTTCTGTCACTAACCTCGATATCCATGACATCTCAAGGACCGCTCGCACCTTCGGTTTCAAACGCTATTTTCTGATCACGCCGATCAAAAACCAGCAAACCGTGGTGAAGAGAATTCTGGGATTCTGGGAATCCGATGATGGTCTCATCTACAATCCTGACCGCAAGGATGCCCTGAAAGAGGCGGAACTCATTGATACTATAGGGGATGCTATCGCTCGAATCACCGAGATCGAAGGTAAGAAACCGTGCGTTGTAGTCACGGGAGCGAACTTCGAGAAATACGAAGGAAAAGAAAAAGAGCTGATGCAGAAAATACGCCTTGACCAAACTCCTATGTTCCTGTTATTTGGTACAGGATGGGGACTTACTGCTCCGGTTGTTGAACAGGCCGATTTTCGGCTAGAGCCAATATTTGGCATAGCAGATGACGGATATAATCATCTGTCTGTTCGTTCAGCAGTCGCAATTTATTGTGACCGACTGGCCCGAGCCTCTGAGGCCTAAAATTTTTTCCTTCCCTCTGGGCACATAGTTCGCCGAATGGAAGATTT
>CAZPFM010000355.1:0-3471 GCA_964585845.1 uncultured Bacteriovorax sp. | reverse complement strand
GACCGGTTCAGGATGAGATCGACAAGAAAGTTGCCGATGATATTGTGGGAGCGATCCCTGGGGTTCTGAAAGTCATCAATGTTCTCAGTATCCGCTATCAATGAAGAAAGGATCAATCATGAAAAATTCGAGAAACTTCAAGAATGCCCATTCCCCTATTAGGCGGGATCTTTCTGATTATAACGATGGGGCTAATGTCACCGATCAATTAGGAAACGATGACCAGAATGAGAACTTCGGAACCTTTTACTCCGGACCAGAAGAAGAGGAGAATTTCGGAGAGGTGGCCTACGGAAATGAGGAAGAATTCGTGGAAAACGACGTGGAGGACATGACCTGATTAACACCCTGTTTCCTAAATCTCCTTATAGTCGACTTTTTTTCTTTTCGACTCACTCAGCTTAAGTCTATCCTTTTCCTGCAGCCTTTTTCCAAGGACAGGAATGAAAGCTTTCTTTCTCTTATTGTTTTTTATTACTCCTTTGTACGCCACATCGCAGGAGATACCCTCTCGTTATACTGAACTCTTAGATTTCGTTCAGATTGCACCTGATCAGGGTGAGAGTGGCACCTGTCTTTATGTGGGTTCGACCGGTGCTATGGAGCTGATTGCCAACAAAAAACACGGCATCACACAGCCTCAGCCTTACGGACCCTATGATCTATCGGAATCTTTTGTCATTCATGCTCCTAAAGGGGAGATTCGGGGAAAAAACTTTCTGGAAATCCCTGTTCTTCGTTTCAACGCGGGCTTCGGCATCCATCTTTCGCAATGGGATTATGCCACCTGGGATGGACATTCACGAAAAAATGTCTGGGGCTATCGAAACTGGAAATCCATGGAGAGGGTTCCCCTGCCTCAGGTCGAAACAATTCCTCTCTTTATGTACGGCAATCGTTGGTCCACTCGGGTTCTCGATGACTCCCACATTCAGATGATAAAAGAAAATCTGGTCAATCATCGGTCACCAGTTCTGGTCAATTACAATGATAATGGCTACTGGCACGTCATCCTTATCGTTGGTTTTGATGATGATCTTCCCGGCACATGCTATGACGAAGACATGAGCCTTGAAGAATGTAATGAAGATAACCGTGGATCATTCTATGTCCGTGATTCATTCGGAATTCCCGTTGAAGTCCGAAACTATGAATGGTTCCGCACCAAGGGGAACGCTGCAGTCGTTGTGAAGGAAAAGTCTCTATGAAAATGATCCTAATTATTATGGCACTCTCTTCATTTGCCATCGCTGACACTCTTAAGCTTGATCGCTATGATAAACTCAAATTAGCAGAGCTTCTAGCACGCATTCCCGCAGAGGCAAAATACGAAAAGAGTGAAAAGGATGAAAGTTCCTCAGGCCTTCTGAAAAAATGGATGATCTTTCCGAAAGAAGAGGGTCTTGGCCTTAAGATTCAATGCGAAGCCCATTACTACAATAACTCCCCTTATATCTCATCTGCCGATTGTCTTCTTGATGTGGACCCGAATGGAGCAGGAGTTGAGCACAATTATGATGAGTACCGGATTCAAATCCGGGACGAAATTCATATCCAAGGTCTTCTGGCAGCAATTCCCCATGGTCAGCCCCGAAGAGAGCTTCGCTCATGGCAAAGAGATGTGGGGATCAATTTTAAGGGGAGAAAGTCTGAGATTTTTCGCTACTACTTCTCTTGTCTTGAGACCGAGTGTGAGGTTTTGATATCTGAGAAAGGGCTGAATTAATCTTGAGCCCTTCTGCCCATATTCAAAGAGTCCGAAAGATCTCCCGTCTCCTGGACACGCAGTTTGAATTAAGAGGAATTCGCTTTGGAATCGATCCCATCCTGGGTCTTTTTCCAGGTATTGGTGACCTCATCACCAGTGCTTTATCATTCTACCTTATTCACCTCGCCTGGCAGCTTAACGCTCCACCAGTTCTGCTCCTTCGCATGGGAGTGAATGTCATGATTGAAAACCTGATGGACCTCATTCCTTTTATAGGAAATGTTTTTGACTTTTTTTGGAAGTCCAATGAGCGCAATCTTCGGCTTCTGGAAAAATACCTGGTGAATCCTAAGCGCTCAGAACGAGTTTCCTACCTGGTCATCATCCTGATCGGACTCTTAGTCCTGACGGTCCTCATCCTAAGCTTTTATTTCACCTTTGAACTTCTCATGGCGATCTGGAACTTCGCTCTTACTGGTTCAAGCACCGGGTCTCCAAACTAGTAAACCGTATCATCGGCCTCTGAACTGGTGTTATCGATGCCTCGATCATCCTGAGCAGGGGCTTCCTCTTTTTGCTTTTCCTGACTAGAAGAATTCACGTCAGATTCCTTATCACCTGATGTTGAGACATCATTATAAGTTTCCTCGCTCTGCTGATTGAACTCTTCCTGCTCCTTGTACTCTTCCCCGTATTGCTCCTCCTGCATGTCCAGGATTTCGTCCTGTGATGTGTAGGACGATGCATTTGTTTCAGGCTTTCTGCTATCGCATCCAGCTAAAGGAAGAGCGATAATGGCCAATAGAATTACTTTTTTAGAAATCATAGGGACCTCCATTCATCCCCCTATGTTTTGCAAGCCGAGGGCCAGAGATCTCTTGAGCTAAAATCAAGGCTTCTCTTCTACCGTTTTCCTTCACTCTCGTTCATAGTTTTCATAAAAAGGAGACCCTATGAAAACTCTTCTACCCGCGTTACTCATTACTTTGATCGGTTGTTCATCTTCCGACAAGAAGTCCGACGTTGCTCGTGAGGAATTACCTCCTGTGGCCCAGGCTTCTCTTCAGTCTCAAAATAAGCCTGTTAATGGAAGTGTGACCTTCAAACAACAAGGTGATCAGGTCCTCGCCACCATCCTTATCCAGGGACTTAAGAAAAATTCCACTCATGGCATTCACATCCATGAAAAGGGAGTCTGCCAGGGGCCTGATTATAAATCGGCGGGAGGACACTTCGATCCCGAAAACAGAAAACACGGAGATCCGGGTTCCAAGAAACATCATCTCGGTGACCTTGGGAATATCACTGCAGACAGCAAAGGGAATGCGACTAAGGATATTCTCATTGAGAAATGGGAAGAGGGCGTGGATTTAGGCGCGCTCGTTGATCGCTCGGTCATACTCCATTCTGGAAAAGATGATCTTAAATCCCAGCCTAGCGGGAACTCCGGAAGCCGGATTGCCTGCGGAGTGATCAAATTTCTTTAGTATCAGATTAAGTTGGTGCTAAGCTCTAAGAATGGAATTCCTATGGATTGGCATCGGCGGATTCGTCGGTGCCTTAAGCCGCTATAGTTTCTATCTTCTTGAGAAGCGCCTGCTACCAGGTGTGCCCCTCGCGACACTTATCGTGAACCTTCTGGGATGTTTCCTAGCAGGTATCCTCTGGGGTCTAATTCAGCGGAAAATCCTGGTCCACTCAGAGCTTAAACTCTTTCTCATGGTGGGCTTTCTGGGATCCTTTACGACCTTCTCGACTTTCTC
>CAZPFM010000354.1:0-3489 GCA_964585845.1 uncultured Bacteriovorax sp. | reverse complement strand
TCCACTCCTTATCCTGGGATTTAAGCCCGCTGATCTTTAAGCGATCAAGAGGAGTGAGGTTTTCTTCAGTCTGCGCTTTCTGGCTCCAAACGGTATAACGTTTAACCTTATCCCTTCTTTCCTGAGCGAGGGTCCCGGATTCACCAATCCTTCGGTCCAGAAGGTCTGTTTGCAGGGCCAGAGGCCAGTCAAGCATGAAGAAATACTCACTGGGTTGGGGAAGATAAATTTCTTGTTTAAGACCTTTAAACTCAAAGTCCTCGGTTTTTAAAGATGTGCCCGTGGTCTTCTCAGACTCAAGCCAGTTCCAACCATCAGTCAAAGAAAGTGCATTGCCTCGCCAGTAAAGTTCATTTCTCGATACCGTACGGGGAACGACTGCATAAAAAGCTGTTTCATCGCTGGGAAGAAGCGAATCAACTTCGTCCATCTTGACTGTTTTTGAATAACCTATTTTTCCCTGCTGATTTTGTGCCCTGAAGAGACTAATGGGATTCATGATTCGTGGAACGACGAAGAAAAGGATACCCACCAATGGAATAATGAGAAAAAGTGAAAGGGCTATTTCTTTTTTTATCCAGACAACCTTTCGTTCTTTATGAAATTGGCCGAGAAGGAAAAGGAAACTCCCCAAAAGATAAAAAGTATACTCCAGAGACTTTTCAAAGATCGATCCTGCCGAAATGAGGAGGATGAGTCCGAAAAAAATCATGTACTGATCCCGCTCATTTTCACTTTCCAGGATTTTGAGCATGACTACTGAAGTGAGAAAGTTGAGTCCGACCTCGGGGTCGAAGATTTTCCCGTAGATAACAAAATAACTGCAAATAATAATGAGAACAGCGATGATCCGAAAACTCTTAGGAAGCTTAATCTTCTTCACCGAGGCCACGATACAGAGAAAACTAAAGATCAACGTACTCCAGGTCAGGTAATCTGACAGGAAATAAGCAAAGCCAGCTGTGATGAAGGGTATAATCCATTTTCTTCCTAACATAGGGCAAGCTCCCGAAGAACTGATCTTGTGAGGGCCGCTCCTGAGCCAGGTCCAAAGCTCTGGCTCCTTATCAAAAGCTCAAACTGAAGTCCCTGCTGGAAACACCAGTGGGCTTCGCTGGCCAGCTCTGAGAGCATTTTTTCCCGCTCTTCTCCCTGAAGATGATCCTTAAGCTGGAGGCGTCTTATCTCACCACGAGTTCCCTCACCGAACTTCACCAGAAGTTCACCGGTCTGAGCGTAATGCTTCCAGCTGATCCTTGAAGTAAGGGCACCTTCAGCAGACCTGAATTCTGCAAATTCCTGGTAGGTATCGAAATTTTTCTCTCCGCCCGTCTCAAGAGGGGTCGGACTCACCCAGGAAGATTTAAAGTTCTTACGGAGGGCCGGATAGACATAGCCTTGAGCCTTTACCGGCAAAATAATCCAGTTACTGTAGAGACCAAAAGGGGAGGGGGAGGCAATCCTTAGAGTAGAGAAAGAGAATTTTCCACGGTAGGGGAGGACTACCTCCCCTCTTATTTCCCGCTTACTTGAATCTGTGACCTTCACCGGGAACCTTTTCTTTCCCTGGTAAAGTTCAAGCTCCCACTGGCCCATAAAACCGGGGTTCTCCCACCGGATGCGGACCTCAGAGGGTTCTCCCAGGAAAACATCACTTACAGTGATTTCGAGGAATTTCATTTTTTTAAAAAACAGATGGGACTGAATGACCCAGATAAGATTCATCCCAAAAAGGATGAGCGTAAAGATGAGGAGCAAATTATTGTTGTAACCAAATGCCAGGAGGGTCAGTAAAAAAATCAGACCGTTTAAGTAGCCACCGAGATTGGTGGGAAAGATGAATTGCCGGTTTAAAAACTGAGGCACCGGAATTCTCATGAAACTCTATTCCTTCACTAGCGAAATGGTGGAAATAAATTGTGAAGCCTTGCGGTGATCAACTTCCGTTGATTCCTGAAGATAGGAAAACATTCTGTGGCCAGCGACGAAAGGAAAGACATTCTGAACATCATCAGGGATGAGATAGTCCCGGTCTTCAAGATAGGCCCAGGCCCTGGCAGCGGCCAGAAGATCAAGTCCAGCCCGCGGGCTTAGACCCGAGTGATCTTCCGATGTACGGCTGGCAGACAATACCCGAGCGAGGTAGTCTAAAAACGTAGGAGAGGCTTTCACGGCCTGGATCTTTTGAGCGACTTCACGGAGCTGGTCTTTTGAAAGATCGCTCTTCATATCATTGAGAAGATGGTCTCTCTGACCGGTCTTCAAAAGCTCAATTTCCTGGGTCTCAGAAAGTTTCCCCATGGAGAATTTGAACAGAAATCGGTCGAGCTGAGATTCTGGTAAGGGATGAGTTCCAAACTGGCCTCGAGGATTCTGGGTCGCAAAAATGCTAAATTGATCGGCCAAGGGATAATTACTTCCATCAATGGTGATATGCTTTTCTTCCATGGCCTGCAAAAGTGCCGATTGAGTCTTGGGTGTGCCCCGGTTGAGCTCATCAGCGAGAATGAGTTCTCCAAATATAGGGCCCGGACGAAAGACGAATGTTTCACGTTCTTTTTGAAAGATGGAAATCCCCAGAATATCAGATGGCAGAAGATCAACGGTAAATTGGATACGCCGGAAATCAAGGCCCAGGGCCTTAGCAAAAAACTTCACCAGCGTCGTTTTACCCATGCCCGGAACATCTTCAATCAGGACATGTCGATTGAGGCATAAAGCGATAAATCCCAGGCGAAGCTGGAGTTCATTACCAGGAATGAGCCTCGATCCTAAGGCCATGAATTCAGCAATTTCTTTCATAGAAGAAATGTTAGCATGCCTAGGATTTTTGTCATTTTTAAATCTTCCTTCACATATGACTGAATCTTAATGTCGCAAAACGCAGCTATCTGGTGGAAATATAAGAGCCAGACTTTTTTACTAAAATAAATGCTGGGGTCCGTTTTAGACTGCTTGAGTTGCACGTTTATTGGCCATATCCATGGGAGGCAGATTTGAACAAGATCTCAGAGAATTTTCAGGAAACACTCATTTGTCAGTACCGCGAACTCATCACCGAAGCCATCTTGGAGTCTGAGACTGATCACAAGACACGCCTCAATCTCGGCAAGCTTAATTCCAAACTCAAGGTCATCTGTAAGGCCGCTCAGTACGACGGTCTCCCAGAGGGAATCATTGACCAATTGATCGACGAAGCCATCCCTTATTCAAAAGCCGCCTAATTAAAGACAAAAATGCGTCTTCATTAAAGGGGTTCACCATGACATAATCATCTGGTGAACCCCTTTGAATTTCTGGAGGAAAAAGTGGAGCTGAACCAGGCGATCGAACTCTTAAAAAAGACCGTGAAATACACCGGCACCAATGATTCAAAACATATCGACCTGACACTGGTTCCAGCAGATGAACTTCCGAAATATCAGGAGGCCCTGATCATCACTCAGGAAGCCATTAAAGAGGGATCTATCACGAGGGATGAATTCATCC
>CAZPFM010000353.1:0-3489 GCA_964585845.1 uncultured Bacteriovorax sp. | reverse complement strand
GAGATTTCTTCCGAGGGTTTCAATCTTGAGATTGCAACCCGTCTCACCAAGACCCAGGATCATGTCCGGTCTCTCATCACCAAGGCAGGCTTCAGTCTTATTGAAGGCCACATCAAACTTCGTTTCAAGAGCGCAGAGCTTCACCCGGATAGGAGAGTCTGGCCGGGAGAAGTGCCTTTCGAGTTCTTTGGCGATGGTCTCTGAGTTATTACTCTTCGCTCCACCAAAAGGGTCGTAGTGGCTGATTAAAACCAGCGGCTTTGACCAGAGGGAGGTGGAGAATAGAAGAGTAAAAAGCACGAGTTTCATGGTCCCATCTTCTCGAAAATTCGTACTCGAATCAAGGGACCGGGAAATATTTTCTTAAGCCAAGAGCAGCAATCAAAAAGTCCAAAAGTCTTAAGGAGAGAGGGTCGAAGAGTATTCATATCAGTAAACGAAAAAAGGATTTTTTCGATGAAGACATGGATGTTTGCCCTCGCCCTTACTCTTATCTCTCAAGCTGCCTTCGCAAGCGGTGTCTCCGCCCGCTACCTTCGGGTTGTCCCGGAGAAAGTAGAAGGCTTCAGCGCTGACTACCAACCCACCCTCGATGCCTCGTTTGATGTTCTTGAGAGAGTTGTGAATTCTGAAACATTCAAAGAGCGAGTCCTAAACTTTAGAAACGCCAAAGGCGAGCGCGCCTTCGCCTCGAACAATGGGATGACTAACGAAGAGATCTACGAGACCTTCATGGAAGGCCGGGAGAAGCTCCTCCAGGACACACCAGGTGAGATGAATTTCTATCTCAAGCGCTACAATAAGTGGTGGTCAAAGGTCATTGGCTGGACCAATGGGAACATCAACACGATTCATCTCAATTGGAAGTTTTATAAGAACTACGAGCCCAACAACATCGCAAGTAACCTCGCTCACGAGTGGACTCACAAGATCGGCTTTGATCACAAGTCTGCGGCCGAGCACGATTCGGCCCCTTACGCCATCGGATACATCGTCGAAGAGCTCGCCAGAAAGATGCTCTCTGGCGAGGTGGTCTACTAGTTAGTTCGCTTCAGTGAAGAGCCTCTCGACCACTGAGGCGAGGGGCTGACCTTCTTTTGAAGAGATCTTGGCCTGGGATCTCTCATCAAGACCCTTGTTAAATTTCTCGGCCACACTCAAAGGGAATGTCCGATCATTTGGTGCCCAGACAAAGTCCGGAAGATTTTTTGCCGGATTCTCTCCCCCTAGGATCTTAAAATTCCCATCGAGCTCAAGGTCATAGCGGTATTCTTTTTCAAGGATCGAGTCTTCCCCGATGCCTGAAGCAGATACGAGGTTTTTCTCCCGCATATTCTGATACACAACTTTCGCGATCACACCCACGATGTATTTAGTTTCCTTGTGGCGTCCACGGTGATCCACGAATTTCTTTTTCTTATCTTCCTTCTCGTAAGTTTCCATCACATTCCGGAAGTCAGAACTCTCTTCTTTATCAAAGACATTGTAGTAGCGGAACTCATAGGATTTTACCGGGTAGTTCCAGACCTCTCCACCGGGAGCAATGTCTCCGATGAAAGTCTTCTTCATGGCACCCACGCGGTTCACCAGGGCCAGGTGGAAGGCCCCTGGATTGATTTCATCACAGGCATTGGTGAAGATGAGAAGAGGGGAGCGGCAGCGCTTACCTAAGAAGTGAGGAGCACCCTGGGCCTTAGCATAAAGGATTGTTCCAAGGGCCTTAAGATCTTCCGGATAAAAGGTGATGGGCTGACCAGAAGGTGAGTGAGCCACCACATTGGCCTTCGGTCGCGGCATCATCTGAGCGGCCGAGGCCCAGCCGTCACAAAGTCCACGCCAGGTAGAAACTGTCTCTCCCTTCATGGTTTTTTTCCCGAGTTCCCAGGAGTACTTGGTGAGAGTCATCTCTTCGTCACCCATGAGAAGATCATATTTCTCTGCTGGAGAGAGAAGGTCTACGCTGGAATAGCTTCCCATAGGAAGAGAGTTAAACATCGAAAGATTGGCCTTGTATTGCTCTTCCCGGTCCATAAGAGGGATAAAGCTTGGGTCCATGTACCGGGCCGCAAGGGATCCCTGGTAATGGGGCCAGTAGGAACCCGACCAGAGATCAATCCCTGTCTGACCTTTTGAGAGACCCTTATCCTCAATCACGGAGAGTTGATTGATCTCAGAATTTCCTTCGATGAGAGATTTAATTCTCTCATTCTTCGGGATCCCTGAGGCCTGGGCGGCGCAGGCCGAGATGAGGAAACTAGCGGCGATTAATTTTCTCATTGCGCACTCCCGGCAGAGAGTTCGAGGAGTTTATGAATCACCTGAACAAGAGGACGCGGACGAGAGAACTTATGGCGACACTTCACTCGTAGCATCGGACCTTCACCGTCTACAGAGAAGACCGGGCACTCACGATTCTCAAAGCGGATGAAGCTATGGAGATTCGGATCATTCTTGGCAGCATCTTTCCAGTCAGCAGGTGGAAGCTCGTCAGTCCACTCGGAAAGATTCGGAGTATCCTGGAAGAAGTCTTTCCAGTTCTTCGGAGCAACCCAGAAGAAATCCGGCTGGTTGGTACTGGATTTAAAGAGGAGTTTTCCTCCGGTCTTTTTTACCCGCCACTGACCACCGACGATCTGACCTCTGCGGTTGATCTCAAGATCGTAGCGGAACTTGTAGTCCTTAATCTTATCGTCTTCAGGCTTACTTGTTTCCTGCTTCTTTGGAAGTTCCCAGTCGATGTATTTAACGTTCATGTCCACGCCGACGATGTGAGTGGTTTCCGGGTTGCGGTTTTCGGCGTAGATATCTTTCTTGCCGTAATCCAAGCGGGAGATGAGGGAGGTCGAGAGCGGTCCTTCTTTCCCGGTCTTCGGATTGTAGAAAACAAATTCGTAACCGGAGACAGGCTGGTTAGCGATAGGGGCCTTCGGGTTGTGATCAAGGACGAAGGATCTTCCTTCTACACCCATGATGTTCAACATAGAGAGGTGGAAGACGGCCGGGTGAACGTCCGCACAGCGTGGCTCAGGGTCAGTGGTTGTCATCGGGTCAAGGAATGGATCTTTCTCAACATCGATGTAGCGGCCCCACTTATCCTGATCAGGGGATTTCTTGTTACACTTATTTCCCTCGAAGAGGGTGTAGTCCTGGATATCCGAGTTTGCCCACATGAATGAGACAAGGGCCTTCACGTCAGAGGCGTAGAAAGGAAGTTTCTTTCCATTAGGAAGATCGAACTCAACTGTTTTTTCAGGACGAGGGGAGAGACCAGCTCCTAAGGCCCATCCGTGACAGATCCCTTCCCAGAAGGCCATGAGGGAGTTCCCTTTCGGGGCCCGGTAATTATTCGGATCATAGCCCTGCTCTTCTACGTCCTGGAAGTTGATGTAGACGATATGATCAGGGTTCCACTGTTTTCCACGTCCCCAGGTCTCAACGTAGTTCCAGACCTTGTGAGTGAGATCAAAGGAAGAGTCTCCAAGGAGGAGA
>CAZPFM010000352.1:0-3490 GCA_964585845.1 uncultured Bacteriovorax sp. | reverse complement strand
GGCCTTGACGGACGATCCGGATCTGGATGCCTCTTCAGTGGATGTCAAAGTGGAATCTGGCATTGTTACACTCCAGGGTGAAGTGGAGGATCGGCATTCAAAAAAATTGGCCGAGCATATCACCGAGTCCATCGTCGGAGTTAAAGACATCTTTAACTACCTTAGCTATTACAGTCACGTGGACGGATGGGTCCCGGGTCTTACTCCTGAAGAGAAAAGAAAATACATCGACTCGCTCAATCACTAGGAGGACGTTCATGCATCATGAAGAGCTCATAAGAAGACGTCGTCGTCTCTTTGAAAATAATCCCAAACACGATGAGGGAAGTGCCAATTTTAATGACAGGGCAGATGGCTACGGCTTTGGTCCGTCAGAATCCAAGCACGACTCACTCCCCTATGAACAGGATCGCTCGCTTTACCGCTTTAATGAATCGAGAGATATCTATGGTCAACCTAATCCGTATGGTCCCATTGATCAGTACTCTTTCCGGGAAGCTCCTTTAGGCTCAGGGCATGGCAGGTATGGAAATGATGATTATTCCGCCTATGGGGGACCTAATTATAGAGAGCACTCTTACCGGAATCAGAAAATGCGGGGACGTGGTCCCCGAGGATACAGACCAAAGGATGAAAAAATTTATGAAGAGGTGTGTTCCGCTCTGACGGAAGACCCGGAACTTGACGCTTCGACGATTGAAGTTCAAGTGACAGATGGGGTGGTCATTCTCACAGGAGAGTTACCAACCCGAAATGATAAGAAACTCGCCGAAGCTATCTCAGAGCGTTTACCAGGAGTCCTGGACGTCAGAAATAGCATACGGCTAACCAGATAAAACCAAGGAGGGTTTATGAAGACGATTTCAAAAAGATACCTGAAAAAAGAGGCCGGTGATTTTCTCAGTAAGCGTTCGCTAAAGCTAGGGATCATGGCCTTTGCGGCCACGGCCGTCTTTAAGCTTGGTAAGGCCGTGGTGGACAGCCTGCCAGAAATCCGGGAATACCTGGCAACCAAACAAGACGTCCATCCTTAATCATCAAAAAAAAAGGCCTCATACGAGGCCTTTTTTTTATTCATCCATCCCCATCCCAGAGGCGTCGCTTGAACCGGCGCCGGTGCCAGTTCCTCGTCGACCGTCTTCCACTGGAATCATCTCTTCTTCTCTTTCCATTTCCATATCCATTTCTTCACGCTGGATATCCATATCATCCTCTGAATCCATCATCGGTTCCCGTTCAGTTCCGACACCAGAGTCAAAAGCTTCTTCATCGGACATCCCCGTTCCCACTTCGCTGTCCATATCTCTTTCGTACATGTTTTCGACTCGAGAACTCACAGAGTCCTCTCGGCTACAGGCCACTCCCAGAAGAGAAAGGGCCGCCAGCCCGCAAAGAATCTTTTTCATAATAACTCCTTTTATGTGACGACAAACCATCGTCTAATCCGTGGTCTAGATGAAAACAGTTTAAACTCCGGAGGTGAACTTAAAATCAGCTTAATAATATTCCTGATCTGCTGCCTTATTTTTAGATGGCGCAGCGTTTGCTTCTTGAATGAGTTGAATAGGAGGAACCCATGAACGATCAGAAAGATTATTCACGCGATAAGAGTAGCGAAGAAGATAAGGATTTCTTTGATAAATACTCAGCTACTGGAGAGTCAGAATGGACCAGAGGGAGTACGGTTCCCTTTGACGATGAAAAAGTACTTATTGAGAGGCATTATAACCTGGGAAGCCTGGAACAAAGGCAGGAGGGACCTCAATTCGAAGGAGATGGAAGGCATCTTCATCGTAAAGACCCCTGGATCCAGGAGGATGTGAGAAACGCTCTTCTTAATCAGGCAGAGATCGACGCCACTGAAATTGAAGTGGCCGTTAAAGACGGTGTCGTCACATTGAGCGGAAATGTGGAAAATCGCCTGGCCAAAAAAATAGCTGAAACTGCTGCCGAAAAATGCTTAGGAGTGGTCGAAGTAAAAAATGACCTCAAGATTTCTCTTCTCTCGAGAGGGCTCTACACCCACTAGGGTGAGAGAAGCTCCTCTTCGGCATAATAGGCATCTTCAGACTCATCATAAAGAGGGTCATCCATATACTCTTCTTCCTGGCGATCATAGATCTCTTCTTCCGGAGCATAGTCATCATAACCCGCAGGATCCCTTTCTCTGGCAAAAGAAGAACTGTCTTCTATATAGCTGGAATCTTCATAGATCATATCCTCGCCCTGAAGATAGTCCTGGGCATAGATGTGAGAGGAAAACAAAATGATCATAACCATGAAACTCTTCATACCACTCCTTGTAGTCTAGAGACATCTGCTTATCCTCCATTCCGGATCAATAGAGCAAATGGAGCTTATCTTAATGTTGATTACGGGATGCGCCTTCTGACGGGGTCTTGTGAGAGGCGAGAGGGGATTGAGTCGAAACTCGGTCCAAAAATTCTACAAAACGCTCCCAGAATTCAGTGATAAGCTCCCGGGGCTTTTCTCCCTTGAGTTCTCCCTTTTCATCGAGTCCTTTATTGGAGTTAAAGTAGAGTTCAGGCTGACCCATCACAAAAAGATTGAGGTAGGCCAGGCACTGACGCAGATGGTGCTGGGCCCCAAAAGTCCCCACGCCAGAAGGTGAAGCCCCTGTCACTGCGGCAGGCTTTTTATCCCAGACGCTCTCACCATAAGGTCTTGAACCCCAATCGATGGAGTTCTTTAAGACTCCGGGAAAGGAGCGATTATATTCAGGTGTCACAAATAAAATACCGTCGGCTTCACGGATCCTGTCTTTCCACTCGATGACCGCATCCGGTGGATCATTCTCAATATCCTGAGAGAAGTAGGGAAGAGTGCTGATATCAAACTCTTCAAAACTCAGCTCCTCGGGAGCGAGTCCCTTTATGGCATTAAAGAATTTCTTATTTAAAGAATCACGGCTGATGCCACCAATAACGACCAGAATATTTCTTTTCTTCATTTGGACTCCTTCCTTAGTCTGATTACTTCACCATCTATGGGCAGAATGGAAAACATAAGTTTGCCTCAAGCAAACCAAACTATTCTTCTCTCATAAAATGGTCAGACCTTTGCACGCTTAAAAGGCAACAGGAGGAAGTATGAATATTTATGAAGCTTTAAAAAAAGACCACATTGAAGTTCTCGATCTCATGGATGAACTCATTGCGCTCAAGGACGATGATGATTACCGGGAAGTGCTCGTGCAGCAGATCTCAGATGCCTTAATTCCCCATTCCCGCGCCGAGGAATCTGTATTCTATAATACTCTCCGTGCGGTTGATGCCCCTAAGAAGGAAGTCTTTCATGGCTTTAAGGAGCATATGGAAGCAGAGACCCTGCTTAAGACTCTTCAGGCCAAGGATAAGCTCAACATGGAATGGAAGAGTGTGGCCAAAAAACTCAAAGACGCCCTCTCTCATCACATTAATGAAGAAGAGACGGATATCTTTTCCATTGCTAAAGAAGCCTTCACCGCTGA
>CAZPFM010000351.1:879-3490 GCA_964585845.1 uncultured Bacteriovorax sp. | reverse complement strand
TATCCGAGAGCACCCGGCTCTTTAAGAGGGCCTCACGGATAAAGTGGTCCCGCTCCACCAAGGGGGCGAGCTTTTCTTCCCAGCTTGCTTCAAGCATGGGTCACTCTAGCGGAAAGAGAAGAGATTGTTACTTTGCTTAGTTTCGAAGAATTTATTGGTATCAAGGCCGTGCTCATTGAAGCCTTGTTTATACTTCATGAGAAAATTTGTCTGCCCGATTTTAAAGAACTCAACGGAGTGGGTATAGCAAAGATGGATCGTTTGCATGGTGGTGGCGCTATAAAGATGATTCGGAGAAACCTCAAGGGAGGATTTTCCATGGAAACTGCAGATAAGACATCGTTCTCTGTTCATGTTCTTCTTATCGGTTTCTTTAAGCTTTTCTTTAAAGAACGAGGAAGAATTAAGGTATGATGCATAAGCTAAGCTTCCCATTAAATATCTTTGGCCGTATTCAAATTTAAACGTCTTTCAGAGAGAATTCTTAGATGAATATCATTTACTTCGACGGTGTCTGTGGGCTTTGTAATGGTTTTGTCGACTTCATCATGAAGATCGATTCCGAGGGAAAATTTAAGTTTTCTCCCCTCCAGAGTGACTTTGCCAAATCCCGTCTCCTCCCCAAATACACCCAGGATCTTAAAAGTGTGGTGGTGGAAATAGACGGGGAGATCCTGGAAAAATCCGATGCTGTTTTTAGAGTCTTCGAGACCCTGGGAGGAAAGTGGAAAATCCTCGCAAAGCTCAAGATCCTGCCCCCCTCTTTAAGGAATGCAGGCTATGACCTGGTGGCTGAATTACGCTATAAAATCTTTGGAAAAAAGGACACTTGCAGGCTTCCGACCCCGGAAGAAAAAGAGCGATTTGTCCTTTAAAAAGTCCGTGTTGTTTGGTACACCAAACAACCTATGCACATTCTATTTTTTCTCGCTGTTCTGAGTTCTGCCTTTGCCTCTGATCTCGATCAAAGACTCCAGGGCTACATCGAAAAGTTCAACCTCAAGCCAGAGCGGGAACTCCCGGCCAAAAATGGCTACCTTCTCACTCTCGGACAGAGACTTTTCACCACCCCCCTTCTTTCAGGGAATAAGAATATCGCCTGCGTTCACTGCCATCACCCTATGGTCATGACTCATGATGGGATGCCTCTGAGTCTCGGCGAAGGGGCCATGGGAATCTCCATGAACGGAAGAACCCGCTACCAGGCCAAAGGAAAAATCCTCGCCCGCAATACTCCTGCACTTTTTAACCTCCACGCTATTCCCGTCATGTTCTGGGATGGGCGGGTGAGTTATGATGAAAAAAATAAGAGCTTCCAGACCCCTCTAAAAGAGCTCAATGGAAGAAATCCTCTTCGAAAAGACATCACTTCCCAGATGACCTCTGCCCTAGCGGCTCAGGCGATCTTCCCCATTGTGGATCACGCTGAGATGCGGGGCCAGCCGGGAACAAATAAGATCGCCGATGCGGCCAATGAGCTAGAGGCCTGGGATCTAGTGCTCGCCCAGTTGATGGAAAACGAAGTGATGAAGGAAGCCTTTGAGCGCGCCTTTCCGAATGAGAAAATTAACATCGGTCACGTAGGTGAAGCCCTCGCTCATTTTCAGACTCTCGCTTTCGGTTTCATCGACACGCCTTATGATCGCTATCTCAAAGGCGAGATCACAGCCTTAAGTGATTCGCAGAAGCGAGGCATGGACGTCTTCTTTGGCAAAGGCAAGTGCGGTGAGTGCCACAATGGGGAAAAACTCACGAGCTTTGGTTTCCAGAACATCGGTGTGCCTCAAATTGGTCCGGGTAAATCAAATGGTGATGACCGCGGTCGCCAGGAAGTGACGATGAATGTTGCTCCCTACACTTTCCGCGTTCCACCCCTCCGAAATATTGCTCTTACGGCTCCGTATATGCACTCAGGAGTTTACGCGAACCTCGATGAGGTCATCTCTCACTACGAGAATGTCCGCCATAGCCTCTTCCACTTTCGGCTTCAGAAAACTTATCCAAACTACGTGGAAGTGATCGCGGATCATGATCATTCCAAAGACAGATACCGAATGCAGCACATCTCCACGAAGCTTCAGACCCGGATCATTTTTGTTGGGCAGGAAAGAGAGGATCTCTTAGAGTTTCTACGCTTCGGACTCACGGACGTGCAGCTTCACAGTCGGGTGCCGGAATCAGAAGAGAACTTAAGCTCGGGACTCATTCAAAATTTCATTCCGTAGCTCAGGCATCTCGTTTAGGCCGGCAAAGGAATCAATCTTCAGCATCTCCTGAAGCCATTGATGATGATCATCCCGATTGAAGGATTGAATTTTCTCATTCAGAGGATCATCGAGTTTTGAATTTTTGTAACAAAATTCAAGCCAGGCACTCACTGCTTTTAAAAGAACTTTTCTCGATAAGCCTTTCTTTTGTGCTTCGATAAGACTCGGAAGCCAACGCTGGGAAATCTTCTGTGAACCATCCATCGCAATCTGCCGAAGCTCATGGGGAAGATAGGGATTTTGAAAACGTTTTAAAAGAGATTCAACATAAACCTTAAAATCAACTCCCTGGGGTTGTTTTAAAAGAGGGGCCACCTCTTCGAGCATCAGGGTTTTAAGATCTG
>CAZPFM010000351.1:0-869 GCA_964585845.1 uncultured Bacteriovorax sp. | reverse complement strand
AACATACTTATGGCCTTTCAGTTGTCCCTGATAGGCGAGATAGGAATGGGCCGCATTCAAAAGACGAAGCTTCATGTCCTCAAAGGGAGTGACATCTTTGACAAACTGAACACCCACTTTCTCAAGTAGAGGTTTCTGACCTTTGAAGTGATCTTCGATCACCCATTGAGAAAATGATTCGGTTGCAATGAGTTCAGAGGGAGAAGACAGCCCGAATTCCTTCTCTAAACTCTGAGTTTTCTCAGGACTCAAGGAGGGAACAATCCGGTCCACCATGGAGCAGGGAAAGCTCACCTCATTTTTTGTCCACCGAAGAACATTACCCCATTCAAGCTTCTCCAAATAAGTCAGAAGCGCTTTTTCAAGCTTCTTTCCATTCTCCCGAAGATTGTCACAACTTAAGACAGTGAGAGGTTGAGCCTTATTTTCTGAGCGAGTCTTTAAGCCCAGGGCGAGAATGCCGATGGCGGACTTTGGCTCCAGAGGATGCTTAAGATCATGGGCGATAGATGGATTCAGGAGATCTATTTCCCCTTTTCCATTGAGGCAGTAACCTTTTTCCGTGATGGTGAGAGTGATGAGTTCAATTTCTGAAGATTGAAACAAACTTAAAAGTTCTTCCCGATCTTCCTGAGCATCCAGGGCTTTTTGAACACTTTCCACCCAGATCATCTCTGATCCAGACTCATTAAATTCAATTACTGGATAGCGGTTCAAAACATTGCTCAGTTCATCTCTGGCACCTGGGGAGCGCATACTACAGGAAACAACTCCCCAACTTTTCCCCATCTTCTCGCAGAGACGCTCTAAGTAGACCGCCTGATGACCCCGGTGAAATCGCCCAAGGCCAAGATGTATGATTTTCGTAT
>CAZPFM010000350.1:0-3497 GCA_964585845.1 uncultured Bacteriovorax sp. | reverse complement strand
GGTACCAGGCCAATGGTCTACTCCTCTTGCCTCCGAGTGCATTTTTTATCATCGGCTGCATCATCTGGCTCATCCGGACTTTCCGTACAGAGCAAATTGAAAGGGATTAAGGGGGAGTCATGTTAGAAGAATACTTAAGCTTATTCGTTAAGGCCGTCTTCGTTGAAAATATGGCCCTCGCATTCTTTCTTGGGATGTGTACGTTTCTGGCCCTTTCAAAAAAGGTCGATACGGCCCTGGGGATTGGTGTTGCAGTCATCGTGGTTCTTGCCATCACCGTTCCGGCCAATAATCTCATCTACAATTACCTTCTTCGCGAAGGTGCTCTGTCTTGGGCAGGATTCCCGGATGTTGACCTCTCTTTCTTAGGTCTCATCTCTTACATCGGTGTCGTTGCAGCAATCGTACAGATTCTCGAGATGGTCCTTGATAAGTATGTCCCATCTCTTTACAACGCTCTCGGGATTTTTCTACCGCTCATTACCGTGAACTGCGCAATCCTTGGTAGCTCGCTCTTCATGGTTGAGCGTGATTACAATCTTCCTCAGTCAGTGGTCTATGGCATTGGCTCTGGAACTGGGTGGGCACTTGCCATCGTTGCTCTTGCAGGTATTAGAGAGAAGCTTGTCTACTCCGACATTCCTCATGGACTTCGTGGACTCGGGATCTCCTTTATCGCAACTGGACTCATGGCGATCGTCTTTATGGCCTTTGCCGGTATCCAACTCTAAGAATAGGTAGAAGATATGAGCGAAATTTTATTATCAGTTAGTATGTTTACCGCAGTGATCCTTCTTCTCGTTGTGATCATTCTTATCGCCCGCTCGAAACTGGTTTCTACCGGCAAGATCAGCATCAACGTCAATGATGAAAAAGATCTTTCGATCGAAGGCGGAGGGAAGCTCTTGAATGCTCTGGCCGCAGAGAAAATTTTTCTTTCTTCGGCCTGTGGAGGAGGGGGAACTTGTGGTCAGTGTAAAGTAATCGTGAATTCCGGAGGCGGGGATATCCTTCCTACAGAACTTTCTCACATTAAAAAGAAAGAAGCTAAAGAAGGGATGCGCCTGGCTTGTCAGGTGACCTGTAAGCAGGACATGAAGATCCATGTTCCTGAGGAAGTCTTCGGGATTAAGAAGTGGAACTGTAAAGTTAAGTCCAACCATAACGTGGCCACCTTCATTAAAGAACTCGTCCTCGAGCTTCCGGCCGGAGAAGAAGTTCCTTTCCGCGCTGGTGGATTTATTCAGATCGAGCGTCCGGCAGGTCTCTCTATCGACTTTAAGGACTTCATCGTAGAAGAGAAGTTCCGCGAAGACTGGGATAAGTTCAACCTTTGGAAGTATAAATCTTACGTTCCTGATGAAACTGTCCGTGCTTACTCCATGGCCAATTACCCATTAGAGAAAGGCATCATCATGCTTAACGTGCGGATCGCAACTCCGCACCCGAAAGCTCCTGAAACAACTCCTCCAGGTAAAATGTCATCCTACATCTTTAACCTGAAACCAGGTGATGATGTGGTGATTTCTGGACCATTCGGAGAATTCTTTGCCCGGGATACGAAAAAAGAAATGATCTTCGTTGGTGGTGGTGCGGGGATGGCGCCTATGCGCTCTCACATCTTTGATCTCTTCCGACGGGTGAAGACTGACCGGAAAGTGACTTTCTGGTATGGAGCTCGCTCTGTGCGTGAGATGTTCTATGTTGATGACTTCAACTCGATTCAAAACGAGAATGAGAACTTCAAGTGGACTGTGGCCCTTTCTGAACCTCAGCCAAACGACAACTGGAATGGACCTGTAGGATTCATCCACAATGTCCTCTTTGAGCAGTATCTTAAAAATCACCCGGCCCCTGAGGACTGTGAATACTATCTCTGTGGTCCGCCGATCATGAACCAATCTGTGATCAACATGCTCCTCTCTCTGGGTGTTGAGCGAGAAGATATCATGCTCGATGACTTCGGCGGCTAATTGAAAACCCTGTTTCTTATTCTGTGCAGCTACTTCTTTTTAAGTGGCTGCACTCCTTCAAAAGAAGACATCAGCTCTACCATTAAAGATGTCACCCCCCACGAGCTCAAAGGTGAAGTCTTCGGCTCTTACTTCATCATTAAGTACCGGGGCAATCTCACTCCCGAAATCTTCCGAACTGAACTTGCTGCTTTCTTTAAAGACTTCAACACCGAATTCAATACCTATCAAAGTGATTCTGTCATTTCTCAGTTCAATGCTTTAAAGGCTCATCAAAAAATGAAGGTGAGTCCCCGTTTCATTGAAATGCTCAAGCTTGCTCAGAAATTCTATAATGAGACCCATGGGGCCTTCGATCCTACCTTGTCCCCGGTTATCAAGCTCTGGGGCTTCGGTGGTGGCAAAAGTTCCAAGGCGCCCAAGAGTGCGGAGATTCAATCGGCCCTCAAGAAGGTAGGATTTACCTCTATCAAGTGGGATGAAAAGGAAGGGGAAGTCTGGAAATCCAAAGACGGACTTACTTTAGATTTGAATGCCTTTGCCCCCGGGTGGGCGGCCGACCTGATCGGAGATCTCTTTTCCAAGCATGAGATTGCTCACTTCATGGTGGATATCTCCGGTGAGATCCTGGTGCGGGGAGAAAGAGGGCCCGGCTCTCCATGGATTATGGGGATTGAGAAACCATCTCCTAATCTCCACGAGGGCGTTCATCTGGCCTTTAAACTCAGCTCTGGGGCCATTGCGACCTCCGGGAATTACCGACAGTATTATGATGAAGCCGGGAAGAGATTTTCCCATATTCTTGATCCCAAAACAGGGCGTCCTGTAGGACATAATATTGCCTCTGCTTCGGTAATCGCAGAAACCTGTGCCCAAGCGGATGCCTGGAGTACCGCCATGATGGTCCTGGGCCGGGAAGGTATTCCCATGGCCGAACTTCAGGGGATAAAGTCCTACCTTATTGATTCACCGAAAGAGGGAGTCTTTGAGCCCATTATTTCTCCCTTCATGCAGAACTTTCTCAAAGAAAATTCCCCCTAATCCTCACTACTTAAGTCCCCTGTAAAAGGTCTAAATCGACTTACCAAACTCTGGGAAACGTATTATATTTGCCACTATGGAAACACTACTTTTCAGTCTCGGTGCCTTTGCTGTTGTCATTCTTATCATGAGTGTAGGGGTACTCTTTAAGAGAAGTCCGATCGCTGGTTCCTGCGGGGGAATTGCTAACTTGATGGGAAGTTGTGATATCTGTGAAAAGAAATCTGAGTGCATTGAGAAGAAAAATCAATCCAGCTGCGACGACGCTGAGGCCTGCCACTAGTTTTCTTCTTGATCCTCTGCCGAATCTTCTTCTTCTTCCTCTTCTTCTTCATTTCCGAGACGTAAGACGTCAGTCACCTGCTGAATGAGCTGCTGGCGCGTGAAGGGTTTTACCAGCACATTCCGTACTCCCACGCCGATCGCCTTCAGGACATCTTCTTGCTGAAGATAGCCTGAGATAAGAATAACTTTGAGGCGGTT
>CAZPFM010000349.1:0-3499 GCA_964585845.1 uncultured Bacteriovorax sp. | reverse complement strand
GATGTCGAAAGACTCAACAAGATCGATGATCTCTGGCTTCATCTCGATGTGATGGATGCTCATTTTGTTCCGAACCTTACTTTCGGCGAACCCGTTCTTAAAAAACTTAAAACCATCACTCAGCACAAGCTCGATGCTCACTTCATGGTCACTGACCCTGATTTTTTCGCTGAGAGCTTTAAGGATATGGGTCTTCACAATTTCACTTTCCACTGGGAAGCCCTGGTTCACCATGACCGGCTCATCCAGAAGTTAAAAGGCATCTACCCTTCAGTGGGGATTTCTCTTAATCCATCCACTCCACTCTCTGTTGTCCCCGAGTACATCTGGGGACGCGTGGATCTGGTTCTTCTCATGAGTGTGAATCCTGGTTTCGGTGGCCAGAAGTTTATTCACGAAGTCGTAGACAAGGTGATTGAGCTTGATCGCATCCGTCATGAGAACAAATTTAAGTTTCAGATCCAGGTAGACGGAGGGGTGACCAACGAGAATGCAGGCTACCTCATCCAAAGTGGCGCCAATAATCTGGTTGCTGGATCTTATATTTTCTCTGAACCCAATAAAGACTATCTCTCCCGAATTAACTCCATCAGGTAAGCATGAAAGAATACTCACTGAACGGCACGAACCTCACTCTTGAAGACCTCACCACTATCGCCCGGGCGAGAACCGGTGCGATTAAACTCACGATTGCTCCTGAGGCACTCGAAAACATGAAGCGCTCCCGGCAGGTAGTCCTCGATATCGTGAAGAAAGGAAAACCCGTCTACGGCATTAACACGGGCTTCGGTGCTCTTGCTTCAAAACAGATTAAAAACGAAGACCTTGAAACCCTTCAGTACAATCTCATCCGCTCTCACTGCACAGGCGTAGGAAAAAGCTTTGACCGGGATACCACCAGAGCGATCATGCTCTCTCGCGCTAACTGCCTTATCCAGGGCTTCTCCGGAGTTACTCCTGAGACCATTGAGCTTCTTTTAGAATTTATCAATCATGGCATCCATCCGGTTATTCCTGAAAAAGGATCCGTAGGAGCCTCGGGGGATCTGGCTCCTCTCTCCCATATCGCTCTCGCTCTCATTGGCGAAGGTGAGGTTGAGTTCAACGGAAAGATCATGAAGTCTGATTTTGCGATTCACGAAATTGGTCGTGAGCCCGCAAAACTTGGACCAAAAGACGGACTTGCGCTGATTAACGGGACTTCGGTTATGCTCGCTCTTGGCGCCCTCGCCCTCACAGAGGCCAAGCGTCTCATGAAGATTGCTGATATCACAGCATGCCTGACTCTCGACGCTGTTCGGGGAACGGCTTCAGCCTTTGATAAGCGCATTTCCGGCCTTAAGCCACAGCCAGGACAGGTGGATGTTTCGGCCAATCTTTTAAAACTCATCGATGGCTCCGAGATCATCCATTCTCACAAAGAAGATGGAAAGGTTCAGGATCCTTATTCACTCCGCTGTATCCCACAGGTTCACGGGGCTTGCCGGCAGACCATCCGTCATGCCGAAGAAGTTCTCGCCATAGAGCTTAACTCCGTAACTGATAACCCGCTGGTCTTTGCAGATACAGGAGACGTTGTCTCTGGTGGGAACTTTCACGGTGAGGCCCTTGCCCTTTGCATGGATTACCTTGCCATGGGACTTTCCGAAATTTGTAACATCGCCGAGCGCCGGGTAGAAAAAATGATGAATCCGCATTTCTCGGATCTTCCGGCTTTTCTCACCGCCAACTCCGGACTTAACTCTGGACTCATGATCGCTCACGTCACCATGGCGGCACTGGCCTCAGAAAATAAATACCTTTGTCATCCGGCTTCAGTGGACTCCATCCCAACTTCAACGGATAAAGAAGACCATGTCTCCATGGGGGTCACCTCCGGGAGAAAGCTTATGGAAGTTGTCTCCAACGTTCAGTACGGACTTGCGATCGAACTTCTCTGCAACACTCAGGGGCTGGAATTCCTTCGACCGCTAAAAACGTCTGAAGCCCTCGAAAAGGTCCATGCCCTGATCCGGAAACATGTCCACAAGATTGAAGACGATAGAACTTTTCATAAAGATATTGAAAACATTGCAAAACTCATCCGCTCCGACGAAATCATCACTGAAGTCGAAGCAGTACTCGGAAACCTCGCATAAAGGATAATTCCATGACTCAGATTCCTCTTCCCCCGACCGGCGATAAACTTAATTGCAAAGGCTGGCACCAGGAAGCAGCTCTCCGCTGCCTCCTCAATAATCTTCACCCGGAAGTTGCTGAAGACCGTGATGCTCTCATTGTTTATGGTGGTAACGGTCAAGCGGCCCGCAACCCCAAGGCCCTGGAAGATCTCATCCGCACTCTGAAGAATCTTGAAAACGATGAAACCCTGATCGTTCAATCCGGGAAGCCCGTTGCCGTTTTTCCGAGTAATCCACAGGGACCAAGAGTTCTTATCGCTAACTCCAATCTTGTTCCTAACTGGGCCAACTGGGATCACTTCAATAAGTTAAAAGACGAAGGTCTCATGATGTATGGTCAGATGACCGCTGGATCCTGGATCTACATCGGCTCTCAGGGGATTGTTCAGGGGACTTACGAAACCTTTATGGCGGCGGCCCGCAAGCACTATGGTGAGAATGCAACTCTTAAGGGTAGGCTCGTTTTAACCGGCGGGATCGGTGGCATGGGGGGAGCTCAGCCTCTGGCCGTGAAAATGGCCGAAGGTGTATGCCTCTGCTGCGACGTTGATCCGTC
The DNA here is from genome assembly GCA_964585845.1 of uncultured Bacteriovorax sp. GTDB lineage: Bacteria > Bdellovibrionota > Bacteriovoracia > Bacteriovoracales > Bacteriovoracaceae > Peredibacter. The sequence goes on along the minus strand of CAZPFM010000349.1, from coordinate 763 downwards.
CCGAATTGAGAAGCGACTCAAATCAAAATACCTCGATATTCTTGCTAAAGATTACGATGAGGCCATCAAGCTCTCCCTTGAAGCTAAAGAAAAAGGAGAGGCGCTTTCGGTTGGCGTCGTTGGAAATGCTGCAGACTTTTTTAAATACGTTTTTGATAAGGGCATTCTCCCGGATCTTGTGACTGACCAGACTTCTGCCCACGACCCACTGAACGGATATGTGCCGGATCAGATGAGTCTTGCCGAGGCCAATGACCTTCGAAAGTCGGATCCTAAAAAATACACTGATCTCTCTTACAAAACTATGGGTGAACACGTGAAGGCGATGCTCGCTTTCCAGAAAAAAGGTTCTCATGTTTTCGATTACGGAAATAATCTCAGAGCAGGTGCAGAGAAAGTCGGTGTCACAAACGCCTTTGATTTCCCTGGTTTTGTTCCGGCCTACATCCGCCCTCTTTTCTGCGAAGGCTCAGGTCCTTTCCGCTGGGTGGCCCTCTCCGGCGATCCTCAGGATATCAAGGTCACCGATGATGCTCTCAGAGAACTTTTTCCTGAAAATAAGTCCATGAATAACTGGCTTGATAAGGCCGAAAAAATGATTCAGTTCCAGGGTCTTCCTGCCCGCATCTGCTGGCTTAAATACGGAGACCGTGAAAAAGCGGCTCTTCTTTTTAATAAACTTGTTCGAGAAAAAAAGGTGAAGGCTCCCATTGTGATTGGAAGAGATCACCTCGACTGTGGATCGGTTGCTTCTCCTAACCGG
>CAZPFM010000348.1:0-3501 GCA_964585845.1 uncultured Bacteriovorax sp. | reverse complement strand
TGGCCTGGGTGACTGACAAAGCTGCCTACCGGACAGGCCTTCCTAAGACTCTCGATGTGGATTACATCCCTTTTTATGATGCCAACAATCACGCTGGTTCTATCGAGCGAGCAACCTACATCATGAAAAAACTCCTCCACCGCTACCCTGGGCAATATGCGGGTTTCATCATGGAACTTATCCAGGGTGAAAATGGATCCTTCGTGGGTAACACAGAGTACTTCGAAGCCTTAATCAAGGTGTGCAAAGAGAATAATGTCTCCATTCTCGTCGATGAGGTCCAGTCCTTCGCCCGAACAAAAGACCTTTTCACTTTTCAGTATTTCAAACTCGATAAGCTTGTTGATGTCGTGACAGTGGGGAAAAACGCTCAGATCTGTGCCACTCTCTTCAATGATGATCACAAACCGAAGCCGGGTCTTCTCTCTCAAACCTTTACTGGTGCCACAACTCAGATCAAGGCCGCTCACTATGTGATCAGCGAGATTGTGAACGGCGGCTATCTTGGTGAAGGCGGTAAGATTGAGAAGCTCCACCAGAAATTCAAATCGAATCTCGAGGCCCTCTCCAAAAAGCATCCGGAAAAACTCAAAGGTCCTTACGGACTCGGTGCCATGGTGGCGATGACTGTCTTCAATGGTGATGAACCAAAGACCAAGGCTTTCACCGTTAAACTATTCGAAAATGGAGTTCTCTGCTTTATGGCCGGTGGGCACCCAACCGCTCGGGTGAGGTTTCTCATGCCAGTTCTCGCCGTAACGGAAGCCGACATCGATGGTGTTTGCAAGATCATCGATGAAACCCTCGCGGGAATGGAATAGAAAATGTTTATCATCCGGCCGATCAAAGAATCTGACCTCGAGAGACTTCTCGTTCTTTTGGAGAAATCCGGACACGGTCTCACGACCCTGCCAAAAGATCCGGCCGTCTTAAAAAAACGCATCCGTATTTCCGAACGAAGCTTCCTTCATCGGGAAGAAGATCTTCCGAGTGGCGAAGACTATGTCTTTGTCATGGAAGAAATCTTCACCGGAAAAATTATCGGCGTTTGTGCCATCATCTCCAAGATCGGAGGCTTCCAGCCTTATTACTTCTATCGACTGGAGACCTCTCATCATGAGTCCAAGGGACTTAAGATCGAAAACGATGTGGGGCTCATGCACGTTCACTTGATCCATAATGGCCCTGCGGAGATCTGCTCACTCTATCTAGATCCCGATTACAGAAACGCTCAGAATGGCCGCTTCCTTTCTCTCTCGCGCTTTCTTTTTATTGCTGAGAATAGGAAATATTTCGAGGATCAGATCATAGCGGAAATGCGAGGATCGGTGAACGATAAGGGAGTTTCAAAGTTCTACGAAGCCGTGGGCTCGAAGTTTTTTAAATTCGACTTTCCCACTGCTGATTCTCTCTACATGAAAAACAAAAAGTTTATTGAGGAACTTCTTCCCAAGCATCCCATCATGACGAATATTCTTCCCGAGGAAGCTCAGGCGGTGATCGGAAAGGTTCACCCTCATACGGAAGCGGCTAAAAAGATTCTCGAACAAGAAGGCTTCAGCTTTTCTGGTCTCGTGGGAATCTTTGATCCGGGCCCTGTTCTCACGGCCGATGTGGATAACATCCGCTCCATCAAAGAGAGTGTGGTGGGTAAGATCGAAGAGATCTCCAAGGCAAATGACGAAGCGGAAAACTTCATCATCGCCCGGACCTCCGGGTCTTTCCGTTGTGCTTTAGGGGAAGTCACCAAACTTAAGAAAGGTGGATACAAGATCTCCGATGTGACCGCCGCTGCCCTTAAATTAAAGCTCGGTGATACGATCCGCTTTGTTTCTTTTCGCCCTACGCAATCGAAGGCGGCAAAAACCTCCAAGAAAAAAGTCACCAAATCGACCAAGTGAGCTCCCAGCTCTAGGTGCTTTGCAGCTTCATCTTAATTAATCCTGAAGATCCCTTAGCAGGGTTCCAGAAGTAAATTAGTTCGCTCTATAATTTCTTTAAGAAAGTATTCAATTAATTTGCCTAAGGAAGGGGAAATTCATGAAGAGACGACTACTGTTGGTTGATGACGAGATTGCTCTGCTCGAAACGATGCAGGAACTCTTAACAGATGACTCGCTCATCGTGGAAACCGCAGCAAGTGGTGCACGTGCTCTGGAAATGCTCATGGATGGCGATTACGACTGTGTCGTTTCCGACGTCAAGATGCCTCAGATGGACGGATTCTCCCTCATCAAAAAAACCCGTGAAATGGAAATCAACGTTCCGTTTATTTTTTACTCCGGTCACGCCTGTGAGAAACTCGCACTGAGAGCACAGGAACTCGGCGCCATGGGGATTGTCACCAAGCCCGGCTTTGCGGAACTTGAAGAAAGAATCCAGGCGGCCTTCAGGATTGAAGAGCGGGTCTTTGAACTACTGGCCTGATTTCGTGCTCTCAAAGATCTTATCGGCGGATGTGGCCACGAAGCCTTGATAGAGTTCACCGGATGCTAGGGAATAGCGTTTGGCAAATTCATAATAGCAGGCAGGAATCGTGAGTCTTCCATCAGTTAAATCCACTTCGATATTATTGGCCAGGGTGGAGGACTGCTCGAGGTGAACCTCAGGTGAGCCCTTCACTTCTCCTCCGCTTCCATTGAGTTTAATTCCCTGGGATTTAAGAAAGTCATTCAGAACGTGGATGTCAGAGAATTTTTTCAGATTATTAATAAAGACTGTGAAGTGATTGGGTCTATACCCAAAGGCCGAAACCCAGGCGGCATAATCACTTTCTTTTAAAAGAGATTCGTACTGGGACTTGGTGACTTTCCATGGTCTACCTATAGAGCAAAAATCAAAACTCGCCTCTAGGCCTTGCGGAATCTCATCCACGAACCCCTCAACCGTCTTCTGAAGCTCAGGTGAGAATTCTTCTAGTTTAAGTTCTGAGATAAAGATTTTAGGCAGGGTCAGGTCCGAGTGCTGAAAGTGCTTAGCGTAGAGCTTCTTCTCTTTAAACTGATAGTCGCCACCGTATTTATAGCCTGAATCCAGGAAAGGCTTAGCGAGAACGTCGATGCTCACCCGTGGATGGTTAAAGGTCCTGAGGGCAATGTGGTCATTCTGAATGCTCTCCCCTTGGGCCTTTAAAAGATCATAGATCCTGGCCGCCAGTGGGTTAATGGTGATGTAGTCCTGCCACATTTTATCCAACAAACTTGGTAGAGTTTTAGTCATAAATCGTCCTTTGGTGAAATCCTATCAGGATGCACTCTTCCCGTTAAGCGGGATCGAATTAACTCCCTGTATAAAGATGGGCTAAACCTTAAGAAACTGCTATGATCCCGGTCATAAAAAATGAAGGCGGAATCATGCAGATGAAACTTAAAGGTGACTACTTCCAGGGACAATTTAGCCATCCTCAAGGAGGAAGCGACGGTGCTGATGAGGTGATCAAAAAACACTCTCCCGCCGATCTCACCAAGAATCTTTGGGAAGCTGGAATCTTTCACACCCATA
>CAZPFM010000347.1:0-3507 GCA_964585845.1 uncultured Bacteriovorax sp. | reverse complement strand
GAAAGTCTTGCCAATGTTCCAGGTCAAGCCAGCACCAAACTCATTCTCCCAAGTAAGGCGATTCTCGCTGTTCTCTCTGTTAAGTCCCGAAAAAATCGTCCAGGAGATTGGGTGAATAAGGGGCTTGAAGAATCTGTAAGTGCTGGCGGATAAAAGAGAAAACTCTATAATCTCCGGTCCACCATTATAAAAAATAAGATTCGTCGTTAACAATTCAAACTTACTTTCTTGATTTATCTGAGGCTGAGTTTCATCAATGCTATGGCTGGCCGGACGAAAGCTCAGACCTAAATGCTGTTGATCCTTAATCCAGTAATTAGAAACACTTAGTTTTTGTGAACCCAATAAGTTTGGTGTTGAGTTGGATTTTAGATTGAGTTCAGAGTCGGGGAATTGTAATTTCCTCACATCCTGGTAGAAAGGAAGAACTTTAGACTTCGTTTTGAATTCATACTGATAGTACGCATGTAAGGCTTCCTTTGTTTCGGAGGTCATCTGTTTTGACGGCTTAGTTTCTCCAGAAACGACCTTGTGAAACTTCTCTTTAGACTGAAGTTTATTAAAAAGTTTGGCTACCCTGATACTGCTTGGAAGATACGTTATTCTTTCTTTCAGCCTAGGCTTTGAATTAATAATAATTTCTTTCGGAGTCATGAAGAGACGGGGCGGGCGTGCTTGTTCACCATTGATGAGGTCTAAAACTTCTTGCATCCTATGAGCACAGTTCAAATCGAAAAAATAATATTCGAACTTAGCATGCTTAAGTTCATAAACATGAAGCAGCAATAGATTGATCTCTTCTTTGGTATAATCCGTGTCGTAAAAAGTGAGAGATCTTTGTTCGTCGTGTAAGTATTCTTCCATCTTTTTAAACAATGGTTCTAGGATGTACTGTCCTTCGTATCCTCCACTCAAGCCCTTGTAAATGTACCTTGCCAGGTCATCCCTTTGAGCGATGACTGCAGAAAAGTGCAACGCAGCTGAAGATTCTAAGGTATCCCCTGAAGATTGGATCACGAGCATGATGTGTCCAAATGAGGAGGTTGGAGATCCTAACATTTCAGAAGCTAAGGCGATTTTGACTTTTGGGTCTTGGAAACGACTCAGAAATGATTGAAGGTCCTTGCAATGAGATAGATCGGTCTTCCGACCTGTGGCCTTATCGACGTACCTCACCCGAGCGGGAAAATGGCAGGCAATTTTTTGTCTTTCCGCGGTTGTCGCATTCTCCACAATGTAAAGTTCATTCTTAATGTTCCTTGCATTTGTCAGAAAAAATGAGTCACTTTTAACATCAGAAACATTGTTTCGGGCGTGATAAAGACTTTCCCACTGGGGGGTTGCCAGGCCCGACAATGAGTAAAGTAAAATTAATATTGCTAGTGGGAATTTCATGAGTTTAAATTGTTTCTTAAACTATATCATTGGAGATTCAAGTGAAAAGAATTGTTCTAGTTGTTTCGTGCCTATTTCTCTCAAGTTGTGCAAGTATCATTCAAGGTACAGAACAGACAGTAACGATCACCAGTACTCCAGAGGGTGCCAATGTCATTATTGATGGAACTGAAAGAGGGTTAACTCCACTCTCTGTGAAACTTAAAAAAAATAAGTACGACACAATTATGATCAAGAAGAAAGGTTACCGAGCTAAAAGCATGCCGCTCGAGAAGAGTTATGACGGGATTGCACTTTTGAATGTTTTCTGGGATTCGAGTACAACAGATATGATAACAGGCGCTGCTTATCAGTACGAACCAAGTACTTATCACATCACTCTTAGCAAGAGTGAATCTGAGGAAGAAGAAAAGTGAATCTCAGCTAACCCAAGATTAGAATATGTAAACTGGGCCGACATAGAGTTTTTTGCCCTTACTAATTTTTGGGAAATCAAAAGGCAAAACAGCGAAAAAGTTCTGACCCTTAAAAATCTTTTAAAAAGAGTTTCTAAGAAAGAACTTACGACCGATGAGCTTTTTAAATTGGCCAATGAATCTGAAAGTCCAATTTCATTCTTAAATAAACTGAAATCACTATTTCAATAAGGCCACCTCAGGGTGGTCTTATTATTTTAACTCCTAATACTCCGCTACCCATTCATATGGAAGCAGCCTTCGCTCTTCCCTAGCTAAATCAGTCCCTGGCCTTATCAGCTGCCGGTACGCCCTCCCATTCAGACTCACAAGACTTGAAGCTTCCACCCTGACCTGTCGACCCTGCAGACGGTGCTCATCTCTCAAAAAATGAGCGAACTGAAGAATAAGATCCGGCTTACCGGACATGTCCTTTTCTTGCTTGGAAGTTAAGTAATCCGAAATCCTAACCGGATGAATTCTCCCTGCCTCATCTCTTACAATAAATCGAATGAGTGATCTCTTCACTCTCGTCTTCATTCGCCAGGAAAACTGGTGTCCCTCTTCGCTCCAGCTCGGATCCAAATCGTGGAGATGGTGGCGGAGTGGGAGAGCTATTTGGCAAATGAGATACAGGGAGAGAAGTGCAATCCCTGCGCGTGAAAGAGGCTGCACTGATAGATCTGGGGTCATCGCCGTTTTTTTCAATAATTGTCTTGGCCAGGAGGGATCAAAGTAGAGCGTTGTGAGAAGGATCATGATCCAGGGGAAAGTCACTAGACCAAAAAGAAGCACATTAGTGAAATGAAATACGAGTGCAGCAGCGAAGGCAAAAATCCTAGTCCGTCTCCAAAGAAGAAGAGGAACGATCAGAAGATCAAAAAAGAGTCCGCCATAGGTCATGAGATTCACGGCCATGGGGCTCGTGATCCCTCTTCCGGCGAGAAGAAGTCTTGGAAGGGAGCCATCTAGCCAGTGAGGTCCAAGTTTTGCCACACCCGCAAAGAAGTAAGCCGCACTCACATGAAACAGAATAATAAAAAGCATCCAGAGGGGAAGAGTCTCTTTGAGAGGTAACTTATTTCTAAGTCTATCCAGCGAGAACTCCTGGTGAAGCGGCATAAAGCACATCCAGAAACTCAAGAGGCTATAGAAGTAGAGGTGGTTGATGTACTCAGATGCCTCCATGAGAAAAATGGAAGTAAAACTCAGAAAGAATACGAAGGAACTGTATCTAAACCATAGACCCAGACAAGAGAAGATCCCGCTTATGATCGTTACTGAGAAGAGGATGCCCATGCCGAAGGGAGGAAGGGGAGTCAGCCAGGGAAGAAAGAGATAAGTGAAATGAAACTTCGAGGCGGTGTAGGTGACCCAGTCGCCATGAATTAGACTATTGATGATCTCCCAGGTCATGAGTGCATAGGCAAAGATTCTGAGGAAGATGAGGCTAGCGCCATCGATAGGGTGGTTAAGTAAACTCATGAGAAAGAATTATCTCTAGAAGAAAGCGCTGTCCCTTAAGGGAGTCCAAAATAAAAAGGCCACCTTGCGGTGGCCTTGGGGATCTTTATGTAACTTTAGATTAACGGCCTGTGAGGCTTCGCATCTGACCCGCTCCAGTGATGTGGAAGGTATCATTGCGCTCCATCACTCG
>CAZPFM010000346.1:0-3521 GCA_964585845.1 uncultured Bacteriovorax sp. | reverse complement strand
GTCTGGCAAGTGAGTATAAGCTCATCCCAGAATATTATTACGCTAGTGACAAATTCCCTCCTCTTCTCATCCAGGGAAGTAAGCCTCTTGCTCCGATTGTCACCGGCGATATTCCCGATCCTGTGGCAGCAGAACTAAGCAACTATCACGTCTTCCATTATCAGCAGGGCAAGCGACTGGTTAATCCTCCTCTCGATAAATCCGCTCTGGTGGATGTGACGAAGTTTAAGAAAGAAGGGATTGAAAGTGCCACCCCTGACAAGGACTCAGATGACGATGCCCCGGCCATCAATGCGGCCTTGCGCTCAACCCTTCCCGGTGGTGAAAATGCGAGGATGACCGTTTTTCTGCCAAGAGGACATTTTCACATCCGCAGTCCTATTATTGTTCCTGAGGGCACCCGCCTCATAGGAGCTGCCAATAACATCTCTGTCATTGCTGTGGCCGCTGATCATTTTAGCTTTACTGGTGACGACATCTTAAGTGCTGTGAAAGTGGAAAAGATAAGTGAGTCCAATCTCAAGCCTGCCGTCCTTGCCGATTTTGCGATTCTCGCCAAGGCCCCTCAACAGGATTCTCCTGCGTCTCCGATTCCTCATGCATCCCGGATTTCTTATCTGGAAATTGGTGCCCTTACCTCCCTTAGGGATGTGCAGCTCTCTCAGTTTGTAGGTAAAGCAGATCCGACAAAATTTGTCCACCTCGCTCCCATTATCAACTTCAAGGCCGGAGCGGGAGGGAACTTCTACAATTTAGGTTTCGATGATTTTTCGGCCACATCTCCAGGTCCCGCTTTTGCGGTTTGGAAGATTTCCGAAAACACCTACCCTCTAAAAATCTACCAGCCCTTCCTCGAAGCCACTGCAGCGGATGTGCCTAATCTCTGGCTTCAAAAAGCGAAAGTGATTTCAATCTATGGTTATAAGTTTGAAGACTCAGGCCAGATTGTGAGATTGAACAAGAGTTCGGAGGTAGAAATCTTCGGGGCCGCGGGGAATGTCCACTTTAAAGATGAGAAAGCTCCTACTTTACCCTTGGTCTCTATCAGTAAAGACTCAAGCCTTATTGGACTCTATAATATCTTTCCTAAGCCAGAGGCCAATGGGATTGTCAGTCTCTATGAAAACCATCTATCAGACAAAAGCATTCTCGTTCTGAGAAAAGATTAAGACTCAACAATTTCTCCCTGATCAGTTTTAAGCGGCAACAAGATCCGAAAGGTTGAACCGACACCTACTTCACTTTCGAGTTCGATGGCGCCACCGTGGGCTTCAACAATACGTTTAGAAATGAATAAACCGAGCCCCAAGCCAGAGATACTTCTATCTGTAGTCATTCGTTCGTATCGATCAAAAATTGATTTCTGCTTTTCAATCGGGATCCCCGGTCCCGAATCCGTAAACGAGAGAGACATGATATCATTTACTTTATTCGTCACAATAGTGAGATTTGAATGGGGAGCATATTTCATGGCGTTTGAAAAAAGGTTCGTGATGACTTGTCCAAGACGCTTCCGATCCCAGTATCCCTGAATCTCTTCTTTCAGGTGATGAGTCACCTGGATCTTTGCGCGCTGAAGCTGGAGCTTAAACTTTGACTCCAAATCAAGAAGGAGATCATTGATGTCCATCGTCTCAGGGTGAAGTTCAAACCAGCCTGATTGAAGCCGGGAGATCTCCAATAGGTCTTCTACGAGATTGGTAAGAGAACGCACCTGACGAACGCCTACGTCGAATGCGTTGAGAAGTTCCTCTGTTGTCGCTTTTCCAGTCTGAACACGCTTTCTTCCAAACTGAAGCTGCATCAGAAGGGGTGTAAGGGGTGTTTTAAATTCATGGGCCGCAATGGCGAGGAATTCATCCCGGACTTTGAGCGCATTCTCAAGTTCCTGAGTGCGCTCCTTAACTCTTTCCTCAAGACTTGCGTTCAAATCCTCCAGCTTTTCCTGGGCCCGTTTTCTCTCGCTTAGGTCACGAGTCACTTTCCCATAACCGATAAGATTTCCTTGAGCATCGTTAACTCGGTTGATAACTACGTGGGCCCAGAATCTTGAACCATCTTTTTTAACCCGCCAGCCTTCTTCTTCGTACTTACCTTCCTGGAAGGCGATTTTCAGTTCGTGTTCTGGATGCTTCCGGGCGATGTCTTCCGGGGTATAAAATTTTTTAAAACTCTGCCCAATGATTTCTTCTTCTTCATAACCCTTGATTCTTTTAGCACCAGGGTTCCAGGAAGTGACGATGCCGTTTTCATCCAACATGAAGATGGCATAGTCCTTAACAGCAGTGACCATCATCCGAAGCCGCTCTTCACTTCTCTTGATAGCTTCTTCTGCCGCCTTTCTTTCTGTGAGGTCCCGGGTCACTTTAGAAAAGCCAATGAGCTCACCTTTTTCATCGTCAATCCGAGTGATGATTACATTGGCCCAGAACCTGGATCCATCCTTTCTTACCCGCCAGCCCTCATCTTCAATCCGACCGTCTCGACGAGCGATTTTGAGTTCTTCTTCAGGCCAGTGTTTATTATCCTCTGGATAAAAGATAGAAAAATGTTTACCGATAATCTCAAAGGGCTCATAGCCTTTAAGTCTTCTTGCCCCTTCATTCCAGCTCTCCACATATCCATCTGGATTAAGCATGAAGATCGCATAGTCCTTCACCGTCTCGATAATGAGACGGAATCGCTCTTCTGGACTATCCAATTCTGTTAAAGACTTCTTCATCAAGTTATTTGCTCCATTTCTAACTCATACATGGATGAACAAATAGTGAATGTCGATGAATTTCATTATTTTAAGAATGCATTTAATTGGATTGGATAGACCGCGTCGATATTCTTAAGCCGAAGTTTCTCAAGATCGCTACATTGGTTATGGCCAAAAGAAAGCAGTGCAAAAAGAAATGAGTCATGATGCACTCTATCTGTAGACTCGGATAAGCTTAAGATAATAACTGCTCCATAAAAGCACGGCCAGAGCAAGAATCAAAGACGAGTAGCCAAGATGGCGGATGTAGTTCTCAGGCATGAGATAGGCCGCAACTCGGGTCGCTGCCGCCAGAACGACAAGTCCTGTAAAGACATAGAGTACTTTCGAATTTTCCAAAGAATTATTTTTTGGCCCATGAGAGACAAGAACTCGTGTGCCCACCAGAAATGAGAGAAGAGCAATGCCACTAATAAAAAAAGAATGGGCTGCATGAATTCCGCCCTCAATCCAAAGCGCCCGGAGTATAAAGCTCAACGAAATAAGCCAGGCACTGATCCAGATGCTGATAGTAAGAGAGCTCTTCTTAGAAGGGAGAAGATGGAGACGCCAGTATTTCAGTCCAATCACACAGACCACGAATGCCCGAAGAATCGTTCCGGGCAATTCGCTTAAGACAAAGCTTCCCACAAAAAGAGTCATGAGCCCGGCAAAAAACGGAGGAATGGTCTTGATGAGAGAAACTGGTCTCTCATACCGTGCCCTCTGCTCGGAGACGATCTCCCCATGCCCTAAGATTCCTGGTATGAGTCGGCTT
>CAZPFM010000345.1:0-3525 GCA_964585845.1 uncultured Bacteriovorax sp. | reverse complement strand
TTAATCGGTGCGGGTCTTCCCCTCCTCGTCCGGCGTATGGGGGGAGACCCCGCGGTCGTGGCGAGCCCTGCGATCACCACGATTGTTGATATCACAGGACTTTTCATCTATTTCACTCTGGCTTCTCTCACATTGGGTATTTCCTAAGCCTTCACTTCTCGTTAAAATCCTTGCCATAAGTTAAGGAGAATCTATGCGTGTCGTTATCCTCTGTGGTGGATCCGGAACCCGGCTCTGGCCCATCTCCCGTACTCTCTTTCCGAAGCAATTTGTTAAGCTCTTTAAAGATGAGTCTCTCTTTCAGAAAACCCTGAAACGAAACACCCGCTTCACAAAAGAGTTCACGGTGGTGATCAACCAGGAGCAATTCTTCATGGGTCTGGATCAAGCCGAAGAGATGGGAGTCCGAGATTCTAAATTCATCCTCGAGCCTATCGGAAGAAATACCGCCCCGGCAGTGGCCATGGCGGCCCTTGCTGCGGACCCAGAGGAAGTTCTTCTCATCGTTCCTTCTGATCACCTGATCGAGGACCAGAAGGCTTATGAAGCCAGTGTGGAAAAGGCCATCGCCTTAGCTGAATCAGGAAAACTCGTCACTTTCGGAATTAAACCTCAGTATCCTGAAACTGGATTTGGATATATCGAGGCCAGTGGCCCAGAAGTTAAATCCTTTAAAGAGAAGCCAGATCTTGAGACCGCTAAGGAATACGTTAAGGCCGGAAACTATTTCTGGAACAGTGGTATGTTCTGTTTTATAGCGAAAACTTTTCTGCAGGAGTTAGAAAAATTCGCTCCCGATATCTACGAGCACAGCCGCGAGACCTTTAAAAGTGCTCAGGGTGATTCTGTTTTAAGACTCGGAATGGAAGAAATGAAGGCCATCCGCTCTGAGAGTATCGACTACGCGGTGATGGAAAAATCAAAACACGTGAACGTCGTTCCAGCTGATATCGGTTGGTCAGATCTTGGATCCTTTGACTCTCTCTACGAAGCTCTCCCTAAGGATCAGGATCAAAATACCTTAAGTGAGAACACGATTCATCTGGGTTCAAAGAATAATCTCGTGATCGCAGGAAAAAGACTCATCTCCACTATCGACGTGGAAGATCTTATGATCGTCGATACCACTGATGCCCTCGTCATCGCTAAAAAGGGATCCACGCAAAAAGTAAAAGATCTCGTTGCCCAGGTGAAAAAGCGAAATACTGAAATGACAAATGTCCACACCACGGCCCACCGACCTTGGGGGACATACACAGTTTTAGAAGACAGTGCTGGCTATAAAGTGAAGCAGATCAAAGTTCACCCGGGAGCAAAACTTTCTTTGCAGTATCACCATCACCGCTCCGAACACTGGATCGTGGTGAAAGGAGTAGCGACTGTTACCGTGGGTGAGAAGACATTTGATTTGAAGGCCAATGAATCAACCTACATTCCAAAAGAGTCGAAACATCGACTTGCCAACAATCAAAAAGAGGATCTCATTTTGATTGAAGCCCAGGTCGGAGACTACCTCGGCGAGGATGACATTGTGCGACTCCAGGATGATTACAAACGGAACTGATTGATTTTATTCTCTCGGAATGTGTCATTTAAATGACCTAGACGGCGGCTCTTAAGGCTTGTTAGATTGGGTATTAGACCACACATTTCGAGGGACTTTATGTTTAGATCGCTTTTGATTCTCATGGCCTTTTGTTACGTCTTAACCACACTCACAAATATTTAGTGGTACGGTGAAATGGACTTCACCACTTATCTTCGCTCCCTCTCCAAATACTTCTCCGCTGCTAGACTCAAGAAAAAATCCTCCTCACCATTAACTGTTTTTATTCTCTCTCCTCATCCGGATGATGAATGCATCACGGGCTCTCTTGCCCTTCGTCTCATGCACGAAAACGGGGCCCGGGTGATCAACATCGCCGTGACCCTCGGATCAAAAGAAGAAAGAAAAAAAGCAAGGCTTCAGGAACTCCGCGAAGCCTGTGATCTCCTTGAGATTGAACTTGAAACCCTTTCCGAAGACTGGAAGAAGAAAACCAAAGAATTAAAATCTCTGATTCAAAAATATAATCCTGATCTCATCATCGCTCCCCATGTAAAGGATCATCATCCTACTCACATCCGAACTGGTGAGATTTTAAAATCCGTGGCAGCGACATTAAAAAAAGAACATTTCCTCATCGCCTGGTCAGAGTTCTGGGCACCGATGGCTAAACCCAATGTCCTGGTGGAAGTTCCTCTGGAGATCGTCAATCATCAGATGCAGGGCCTTCTTCGGCACACAGGAGAGATTGAGCGCAATCCCTATCACCTTCGACTTCCTGCCTGGATGATGGACAATGTCCGGCGTGGCTCAGAAATTGTGGGAGGCAAAGGAGAAATGAGTTCTTCCATGTGTTTTGGAGTTCTCTATCAAATTCAGCGCGTGCGCGCTGGGAAGATTTCATCGCTCAAGCTCTCTGAACCTTTTCTTGGCAATGAAAAAGATCTCGGTCAGATTTTCAGATTGATCTTGGAAGCCGCCTCGGGATCCAGAACTAAAGTAAAATGAGGATGATCTTTTAAAAAGGTCGCAGGACAATCCTCATCCTCATGATGATTCAGAATGTGTTTAATGACGGGGGCCTTCGCTTCACCGGTAGCGAGCATCAAAAGATTTTTTGCTTCCAGGATGGTTCCAATCCCCATGGAGAGAGCGCTCTTAGGCATCTCTTCTCCGGGAAACTCAGAGCGATTGGCCTCGATAGTACTTTGAGTGAGTTCGACCACACGGGTGCGGGAATGCTTCAGGGATCCAGGTTCATTGAAGCCGATGTGACCATTTCTTCCCACGCCTAAAAGTTGAAGATCGATTCCGCCTAAGGATTTGATTTTTTCTTCATAGCCTAAGGCCGCAGCTTCGATATTTTCTGAATCGGCCGGAGGAAAAGTGCACTGATGATCTTCAATGCCCAAAGGTCGTAAGACCCTCTCTTTAATATAAGTTCTAAAACTGCTGGGGTGATCGGGATTGATTCCGAGGTACTCATCAAGCATGAAGAAGCGGCATTGAGAAAAACTCACCTGAGTTTCCCTGGCCTCTTTCACTAAGGCCTCATAAACCGGCTCCATGGTCTTTCCGGTCGCAAGACCCAGCACCGTATCCGGATGAGCGAGGATACGCTCAAGGATCATTCCGGCAACAACTTGGGAGGCTTCATGGAGGGAGTCTGTTTGTACGATTTTCATGACTTAAGATACTACGGGGGCTCAGGGCCTCCCGACAAGCCTGTAAAATATTCGGATTCCGAATCCAGAATTTGAAATCCGAATATTTCGCGAGTAAATAAAACCCATGAAGTCAGCCCTGAGCATCCTCGTCATCGAGGATGATAAGTATACGCGCCTTAACCTGCGGGAGATCCTCTCCCCCTTCGGTCTTATAGAAGAGGCCCAAAACGAGTCTGAGGCGCAAAATAAGCTCAAATCCCAGCTCTTTGACATTGTCCTGACGGATATCGATCTCGGAGATGGCTCAGGTGT
>CAZPFM010000344.1:0-3533 GCA_964585845.1 uncultured Bacteriovorax sp. | reverse complement strand
CCGCCCGAAGGCCATTGGCCATGAGATTGAGGGCATCAACCATCTGGACCTGAAACTTCTTTTTCCGACGATTTTCGAAGTAATCCACCAGAGGCTTGGGGATCTTCCACCCAACGATCACAACGAAAATACCCAGGACGATACCTAGAAAAACTTTTTGAAGGAAAGCCAGGATGCAAAAGGTGATGATGCCGAAGCCGAATGAAATTGTCAGGAGTGCCCAGGTGATTTTATTAGGATCCACCTCAATGAACATGATCTCAAACTTCCGCAGAATATAATCCCGGGTACCGTAGGTCTGGTCATCAATCCAGGCGAAGATCTTCACACTGTTTCTATAGCAATAGAGAAATGTCACGATACCGATGACAATCAGTAGACCTTTGAGACCCAGTACATCGGTCCAGAAGTCGAGTTCCCGCCGGGGCTTAATAGTTGTTTGCCCGATCGCAGCGGATGTCATGATGAGCGCGAGGAAAGCCTTTATCATGATGCCTTATTGGTGAAGAGTCCTCGTGGGACCTTCTGTCCTTTTTTCTCTAGGTTTTCAATGAATCGTGGGATGAACCCCGTTGCCATGAATTTTCCAATAATCTTTCCGTCCTTCCCCATCCCTTCCTGCTTATAGACAAAAATGTCCTGAAGGGTGATGACGTCTCCCTGGAGTCCGCCGATCTCAGTGATGTACATGACCTTTCGGGAGCCATCATCTATACGAGACTGCTGAACAATCATGTGGACCGCAGAAGCGATCATTTCTTTAATCGCGCGCTGAGGGAGACCGGCACCTGCATACTGAACCAGAGTTTCAAGTCGGCTTAAGGCATCCCGGGGAGTATTGGAGTGGACAGTAGTCATAGATCCATCGTGACCTGTGTTCATGGCCTGAAGCATGTCGAGGGTTTCTCCTCCCCGACACTCACCCACCACAATCCGGGTAGGTCTCATTCGAAGGGTCTGCTTCACAAGACAGCGGATATCAATTTCTCCATCACCTTCAAGTGAAGGAGGTCTTGTTTCAAGACGAACAACATGGTCCTGGGGAAAATTCAATTCAGCCGAGTCTTCACAAGTGATGATCCGTTCATTGGATTGGATGAAGCCACCGAGGACATTGATGAGAGTTGTTTTACCGGAACCCGTACCACCAGAAACGATGAGGTTTCGGTGAGCCTCCACGGAAATCCGCAGGAAGTCAGCCATCTCTTCAGTCATGGAACCAAATTTTACGAGGTCTTTATAATCGAGACGTTTTTCAGGAAATTTACGAATAGTGATACAGCATCCATCAATGGCGCAAGGAGGGATGATGGCATGAACACGAGAACCATCAGGAAGACGGGCATCAACGTAAGGTGTTTTCTCGTCAATCCTTCGACCGATCGGAGCCACGATCCTCTCAATGACATTCAGAACCTGACGGTCATTGGTGAAAGTGATCTCAGATTTTTTAATCTTACCGAGTTCTTCGTAATAGATCTTCTTTGGGCCCACTACCATGATCTCAGTGATGGCCTTATTCGAGAGCATATCCTCAAGAGGTCCAAGTCCCAGGGCTTCGTCGAGAATCTCTTTCACGATCCGGTTGGTATCATCCCGTCCATTGAGGACACCACGGGTATCCTCTTTACTTAAAAGTTCGACCACCAGTTTTTTTAGCTGCTCTTTTAGGATGATCTTCGCTTTAGGATCGTTGTCGTCCTGTTTCTTAAGATCCATTTCTTCTACAAGGGAGCGGTGGATCCGGCTTTTAAGCTCAGTCCACATGTCTTTTTTCTTCTCATCTCCTCCGCCCGCACCAGAACCGGCACTGATCTGCGCCAACTGGCCCACGTCATTTGGTTTAGAGAGACGCTCAAGGGATCGAAGGACATTTTTTTGAATAAGTTTCCGGGCGCACTCGGTAATACCATTTCCAAAAGCGGAACTCTTGGCACCAACTAAAACCGGAACCGATCTTTGAAGAGAAGCGACACAGCTGGAATCGTCTTTTGCGATAGCGTGGAAGACAGGCTTTCCGATCTGCTTGCCGATCACATCCGGACTCACCGGGTGACCGTTCACCGCCTGATTGACGAGAATCTGGATCATGTCTTTCGGAAAAAGCATGGTTACTAGATCCGTGTACATCCTCTTTCCCTGGTTCACGGCGAGAAGATCAGGAGTCACCACGAGAAAAATAAGGGTCGAATATTCAAGGGCCTTTAAGGCCAGCGGTGTGAGTTCGTTCCCGGCATCGATGACAGTAATGGGATAGATGTTTGTGATTGCTTTCAGCGATTTTCCAAGTCCCTCTTCATTGATCTGACTGGCCACGAGAGGCTCAGTGGGCATACCAACGTAGGCCACACCCGCCTTATGGTCGGCCGTGAAAAGCTGGATGGAACGGGGATCAAGAGAGCCAGAAAAATCCGCGAGATCCTTAATTGTTTTTTTTGATTTAAGACCTGTGATGATGTTCTGATCACCACAAGCTTTCTGATCAAAGTCCAGAAGGAGTGTCCGTGCCCGGATTTCTGAAGCGTAGGCAAAAGCAAGGTTAGCCGCAACCTGCGACTTACCAACTCCTCCCTTACCTCCGATGATACTGATGATATGTCCTGGCATTGTTACTCTCTTCTTCTAAATTTTCTTCTGATCTCATCAGTCCCGACGGACGCTGACTCGATAATTTCAGGAGTGACAAAGATCACAAACTGACTCTTCGTCGTACTGTAGTTCTTCGCCCGGAAAAGCCGGAAGAGGGCCGAGGGAGGAGGGTTGCCTCCTACAGGTGCCGGGTCGTTATTTGGATTATCAAAATCCGTGGCAGATTGATTCTGGACTACTCCTCCGATAGCGGCTGACTCTTTGGACTTTAAGATAAGATTCGTTTTAATGGAGTTTTGAGTTGTTTGAGGAGGGCTCGTGGCACCCACCGCTAGACTCACCTGCAGATTCACAGGCAGCTCGATTTTCTCCTGTTCAAGAATGCGGGGTTTAATATCGAGGGAAAGACCGATGGAGGCTTCGGAAGCCTTGGTGAACTCTCCATTACCAACGGAAAAAGGAATCTTCGTCTGTTTACTGATATTTCCATCCTGCTGATCCCGCACGATAACCATTCCAGATTGAATGATCCGGGCGTAGCCAGCGGATTTGGCAGAATTTAGCTTAGGAAAAAGATTCGAGATTGTGGCACTGAGGGTTCCTGAAGATGTGGAGGACACAGTCCCGGAAGCTGTAGGGCCGATGGAAATCCGGCTCTGGTCTTCACCCATAAGAGGCGCCCATTTGAAGGCGAAAATCTTGCTGTAATTTTTGGATAATTCCACAAATTGAGCAGTCACCTTCACCATCTTTGGTGCAGGCTGGGGCTCTTTTTTCTCGTTAACGGCGATAAAGTCGATGATGTCTGCCTGCTCTGGAGTCGCAAAACGCCCATCTCCCGAGGCAAGAGACTGAAGCTTCGGGGGAAGATAGGCCCGAGCGATAGTCATCGCGAGTTCTTTTTTCTGTTTATTACTCACCACTCCCTCGAGCCAAAAAGTCTT
>CAZPFM010000343.1:0-3534 GCA_964585845.1 uncultured Bacteriovorax sp. | reverse complement strand
GGGCACGCTCAGAATTCACAATTCCCTGGGCAGCCACCTTATCAGAAAGAAAGCCTTTCTTATCCACAGTTCCCATGATGATTGCCTTGATATCAGCTGGCTTCAGAGACGGATTCATGTCTTTGATCTTTCCTGCGATGTTGGCAACATAGGGAGCGGCCTGGCTTGTGCCGGAGACTTCGAGGTAGTTTCCAGCGCCTGGAATGGCCGAAGGAACAAGCATTCCCGGAGCGGCCACATCCACAGTCTTTGTCCCGTAGTTTGAGAAGGGAGCGAAGAACTGATTCTTATAAGTTGCACCCACCGAGATCACGTTATCAGCTTCGATATTCGCTGGAGAAGTTCCGATGGCATCGTTAGAGAGGCCTTCGTTACCGGAAGCGAAGACAAAGAGAGTTTCAGGAGCGGCACCGACGAAGTTCTGACCGTGCTTAATAAGAGCACCGAGGAAAAGTCCCCAGGCCTTCTTAGAATCTTCTTCAGAAGGCTTTTTAAAGAAGAGAATCTTATAAGCATTATCCGTGATCATGCGTCCATTGGTATAGCCCGTTCCGAAAGATCCGTTGGCCACATCGGCCTTATGAAACTTAATAAGGTGAGCAATCTCAGTGAGCATCATCATCTGCTGCTGAGCAAGGGCATCGAAAAGAGTGGCCAGCATGTTCCAGCGGTCAGCTGGGACAAGTGAGTTTGACTTAGACTTTGCTCTTTCAAAGAATGGCTTAATCTCTGTCGGAATGAGTTTGATACCCATGGCCTTATTGCTGGAATTTCTAATAGAGATCCCGGCCACGTGAGTTCCGTGAACGAAGTTTCCGAACTTTCCCATCTCTTTGATGAAGTTCTTATCTTTTCTTTTCTCGTTAACCCAGGCGATCTCTGCCTCTGTGGCCTTGCCAAGAAATGCCTTCCCCTGGATTTCGAAAAATTTCTGTGGGTCCTGGGAGAATGTTCCAAGATAGGAGTAATCGATGATCTCTCCGTTTTGCTCGGCGAAGTTCCAACCATGGACATCATCCTGGTAACCGTTTCCATCATTATCGCGGTTATCGAAGACCTCACTCTGGTTGGTCCAGAGGTTGGGAGTAATCATTTCGTGTTTGTAATCAAGGCCTGAATCAATGACGGCAATGGTTGAGGCGTTCGCAGATGACAGAACGGCCAGCGCACCCATTAATGAAATCCATTTCATATTGTCTCCTTCCGAGGACGTTTAAGGTGGAGAAATTGTCTCTATTGTCTCTCCTGTCCGTCAATGAAATGGACCCCGATGTGAGAGGCCGTAAGAATTAATTCACTTTCAGGTCGGTGATGTAAGAAACATCCTCTCCCCGACAGCCTGTACTCGCACACCGCTTTGAAACCTGGCAGCCTTCAGGAGATTTCACAAAATCATCGTCCCCACGCACCAGGATGCCTTCAACCACACCTGATGCGGCATTTAAGACAGGTGACCCGGAGTTCCCATGGTAGGTGTCGAGATTGGAAACAAAATAATGCTTCTCCAGGCGACGCACTTCTCCCTCGTCAGCAATCTTCAAAGGAAGGCCTGAGGGGTAACCAATGACAGCGATCTTATCTCCTACGGAAACCTTACCGCTTTCACGAAGTTTTAAGGGCGTTCGTCCTGAGACCTCCTGATCGAGTTCAATCACTGCAAAGTCTCTTCTTAAGAGAGGATCCAGAACTTTACGGATCACACGTTTACAGGAATAAACACTGGAAGCAGGGACTTTGATTTTGTCTCCGGAAGAATCCATTTTGTAATCAAACACCCAGACACCGGTATCACACCCAGTGGTGGATTTCACACAATGGCCTGCGGTGATGATCACATTGGGGGCCACGAGAAAGCCTGAGCATTTTGCTAAGGACGGCTGTTCAGAAAATCTCTCTGTTTTACAAATCCCCCGGTCCTGAAGAGTGCGGCCAGAGAGGATATAGCCGTTTCCGCTTTTTTGAAGATGATCACGGGACATGAAGGCCGCCACTGATAAGGAAGCTTCCCTTAAAAGGGAGTCCGGGCTCTCAAAGGCTTCCAGGCGATTGTCTTCGCCGTAAATGACTTCTGGAGACTGAGGGGGAATGGCGATGGCCGAGGCAGAGAGAGTCAAAAGAGTGCTGAAGAAAATCGTTTTCATAGAGATCCTTTTCCTTAAGGTTCAAACACGAAAATGAAGTCTCATATTTTGATTAAAACAGTAAAGATTAGCGCAGCTCGCTGAGTGAGAAATGAGATTCCATAAAGGCAGGGCGAGAGAAGCGCCATAACCGACCATCCGGATCAATTAAGTCCGTTTTAAAATCTTCCCTGCTGCGAAGAAGAAACCGCGATGCCCCTTTTCTGTAATAGAAAAAATCAATCTTTTTAAGCATGGCCTCATATTCATCAAAGGTAAGAGCAAATTCGAGATTCTCCGAAGGAGAATCAAGCTTGGCTTTTTTAAATTCCAGGATGGTTCCCATGAGATCGAGTTCCAAAGAAGAGTCCGTGACATTGAGAACATCGAGCTCCAGAACCTCACTGAAGAAAGTGAGATAATCTTCGAAATAGGCCGTTTTGAGCGTGATTCGTTTCAGTCTCATGAACCTATTATATCCCTTATTGTCATGACGAGAAGTCGAAATCTCCTTTATGATCATACTTATGAAAAAACTTATTCTCTTATCCTTTGTTCTTCCTTTTACAGTCATGGCCCAGGAAAAATCGAGCTATCACCTTTTTAACCCCACTCCTAAAGAGCGGATGCGGGAATTTACGACTGAGAGACCGACCAAGAGTGCGGCACCCTCGACGGTAGATGCGGGACATTTGCAGATCGAATCTGAAATCTTAAACTTCAGCGAAGATGGATCAGGCCGGGAGGAAACCCGGAATCTCACTCTTCTCTCTACGATTATCCGCTTAGGTCTTCTGAATTCTCTTGAAGCCCAGGTAGAAATTGATCCCTTCATTGAACAGGTGACAGATAATGAGGGTCAAAATCGTCAAACAGTCACTGGATTTGGTCAAACGGCTTTTCGTTTAAAACAGAATCTTATGGGGAATGATACAGGCTCATTTTCTATCGCTCTTCAGCCGGGAGTTGTTTTTGCCACTGCTAAGGAAGATTTCCGGGCCCATGAAAGAATTGAAGGAAGTCTAGCCCTTCCCTTCAACTGGAATCTTTCTTCTCTTTGGTCCATCAATGGTATGGTTCAGTACGACAACATAAATTCCGATCCAGAACTCTCCCATCAATCCAATGTGCAAACGATGGTAGGAGTTGGCCGAAACATCTTTGAAAATTACAGTCTCCAACTGGAAATCTTTAATAATTATAAGAATAATCCAGAATGGACGAATGAGACGACCCTGGATCTCGCGGTCCAATACTCCCTCAACGAAATGACAAAAATCGATGCGGGAACCTTTATCGGACTCTCCCCTGAGGCCACCGATGCAGAGTATTTCGTCGGGACATCAATGAGGTTCTAATGGATTTTCATTCTGCTATTGATCATTCTGCTCGATCAGCATCGTAACCCCCAGGC
>CAZPFM010000342.1:0-3553 GCA_964585845.1 uncultured Bacteriovorax sp. | reverse complement strand
TACTCTTATTCTTACTCATCACTGCCTGTATGCCTTAATCTCAGGCACCACGGACTAATTCCGCAAAATCCACAGTCAGTGGCACAACTTCCGGCACCAGCACGGGGGGCGTCTCTACTCCTACACCGACTACTAGTCTTGCCTGGAATTTTCTCTCGAATACATCTCAGCTTATTACGATCAATAACCTAAACCTCAACACGGCCTATCTCACTGGTTCTAACGTAGAATCCTATCTCTCGGTTTCATCTAATTTTACCAATGCCAATTACTGTGTGGTGGCCGACTACTCTCTTGGTGGACTTACATATCAATTGAGATCCCGGGTTGTTCCCATCTCTTATTATGACTTTGCTAAAGGAACGAACACTCGAGCTTTGCGAGTGGATTTTCCGGATACAACAAACTCCGCTAGTTTTTGTTCAGGAGTCTTAAGAGTCCAGGATACAAATGGAGTTTACGTTTCTGATTCTACCCCTGCATCTCTGAGTTACTCTCCTTCAGGTGTCTGTCCAACTTGCACCTCGACTCTTACTTCTTTGAAAGTGCGGATTTTTAAAAAGGGGACTAACCTCGACGAAGTTCCTCTGAACCTTTTAAATCTGAGCTCTCTCTCTCTCTATCTTGATCCTAACAATGGCTCAACCTCTGGTTCCGGAAGCTGCTCCACCTCAACCTGCCAGGGGATGGGATTTGATTGCTGCTTGAACAATCAGTGTGTCAAAGATGGTGCTGAGAAACCCACTGCTTCCACTCAATACGCTTCCCTTCTGGCCGTTGCCGAAGAAGAAAAGAAAACAAATCCTCTGGCCTATCTTGGCTACCCTCAACTCTATTATATTTGCGGAACAACAGTTCCCACTACCCCTGGCGGATCCACAGGGGGAAGTTACGATGCGGCCTTAGAGCAACTAAAAAAAGACTACGCCTGTGTCCAGAATCTTAAATCCCAGTCCTCCCTTTCCCCTTTTCAGCAGGAGATCCTGATCCGGACAACTCCTTACACCCCCATCGCGGACTGTCTCACTAATGACACCCTCGATGTGGATGCGCCTCAGTACTATAAGACTGTGGTGGAGAGGCTTTACCAGAACTGTGGTTGCTCTGAAACTGAACTCACCGACATGATCAATTCATGTCCTGCCTATGACTATGTGATTGGGGCAAGTTCCGGGGGAATTCCTACCCGGATCGATTGTTATACTCCACCGACTGAGACTTCCCCACTACCCACTCAGCTCACTGTATCCGTGGATTCCCGCTCTGCTCCTCATCGCTTCTTTGATTCAACCGGAGTTGAAAGAGACATCCTCGGGGGTGACAGAAGCTCCGGTGGAGTGGATTACATTCAGGAAGGTGCGAAGTTTGAATATCTAGATGACGCTTTCATCGTCCCAAGTCAGCAGCCATTCAGCATGAACGCCATCTTAGGTCAGATGACCGTCGCTCTTGATAAGGCCCTGCCGGCCAAGACCGTTAATGTGGAAGCCGATCAGGTCTACCAAATCACAACGTCTCAGGGTTACTACTCCCCTTGTCCAAGTTGTGCGCGGGATTCATGGATCTCGGCCCTCCGTGCCTTTCCTACGAGTACTAATGGCAATGGTCTTCAGGCCGTAGGTCATTCCGTCACCCGGGATCAGCTCTCAACCAATACCAGTGGTGGAAATTACGAGGACACAATTTTTGGTCGGGCCTGCTGGCTTCCTCCTACGATGATCCCTTATACTCAGCCCTCGGGCATGGGTTCCATCAGTGCTCAGAGAAGGCTGCGTCTTGAAACCCAGGCCGCTCTCTTTGCCAATGGTTATCAGCGGGAATGGTTTGGATTTAACCGGGGGGCCCTCATCGGTTCCTTTGATGGAGTGAGCTGGTTTGCCATCGGAAAGGGTCGAATTGTAAAATCTTCTTCAAAGAAACTCTTCCTCGCCATCAACGCTCCGTTTGCGGATCTTGCTCAAGCGAATATGCATGTGGTGAATGTCGTTGCTTATAACGGGACAAATTCTGCTCCGGCCGTTGATTATGATCCTGCCTTCCATCGCCACGATCAAAAACAAAACCTCGCTGGTTCCTGTCAGGCAAGTCATATGTGTAAGACGGACACTGACTGTGTCTCTCAGCTAGGCTGGGAGTACATGTGTGCTGATGTTCTCGCCTCAAAGACGAACTGGCCTAAATTTGATGCCAATGGAAATGAAGAGCTCGGTGGATTCTTCGGAACGGAAGCAAAGACCATTGACCAGATCCTTCAGCAGAAAAAATTCCCAAGTGGTTCGACAAAGAGATGTGTTTACCGCGGGGCCGGTGCTCCTTGTAAGGTTAATTCTGGAACCCTGACAGATCTCAACCAGAAAAAGCTCATGACCTGTGCGCCGAACTTCTACTGCGCAAATCTCAGCTCAACGGGACTCTTTAATTCCATGATTTCCCGCTACGCTGCTCCTCTGGAGAATATTCCTGTCTCAAAAAATCATTTCTTCGGGAAAGATGCCAACATCCTTGGCCGTCCTCTTAATTATCTCACAGGAACTGATGCAACTCTTCCTTCGAATATCGCCTCCACCATCCGGGCCAATTTCGGAGGGGATCTAGCAACTGGACTCTGTCAGCCAGGAAAAGCTCTTCCTCAGACAAGCAATCAAACCACACTCTCCGATCCATTCATGCAGCATCAGTTTTCTGATCCTTCAAGAAGAACGGATTTCATCTCCCAGATCGGCTCCTGTAACTCAGGTCTCTTCACAACCCGACGCTACTCTTCATGTCCTGTGATCAATGAGACCACGGGAAATTATGAAATGTTCGAGTCTGGTTTTGACCTCAATATTCATGTTAAAAAGTCCCGCGCTCAAAACTCTTGCGGACTTGATTCCTTAAATTCGACTGCGTCTCTGAGCTCCAATGCAGACACACTTCTTGCCTCTTCTCCCTTTAAGTCCATCGAGTCCAAGACCTTGGCCACAACCACTGTTTCCACCAAAACTTTTGCTCGAGACGCTTGTCTTCGACGGGCAGGCCAGGTCTGTCACACAGATCTAGATTGTGGACCATCTCGCTTCCACGCTGAACAAGTGGACTTTTTTCCATTGAGTTACTTTGGAAATGAAGCTGAGAAAAAATACTACTCAGAAACTCTCATTTGTGGTCAGACAGATCCTATTCCTCAGCCAACTGATACGACGGCCTACAAAGGTTACGACATGGCCCAGAACCGCTGCTGCCGCGCTGTGGGCTCTGATCTCACGACCTACACATCTAACATCCCTGTTGGAATGAATCCAACCGGAGTATCATCCACTGATCTCTCAAAATATGACCCGGCCTCGGCGGGACTTCTGACTTCACTGCCGATGGCCTCCCGTGCCCCGGGTATGGCGCCAAACAATACCAAGCGCTACTCTCGCTTTGCAACAGTGGATGACATTGGAACCGCCGAGAGACCTTATCTCACGGCTTATCAAAGCCGGGATGTTTTTGGAACGATCCTGGAACCAAATGAAAATGTCCTCACGCCGAAGCAGTGGAAGACCCTTAAAGAAACTAATACTGA
>CAZPFM010000341.1:0-3561 GCA_964585845.1 uncultured Bacteriovorax sp. | reverse complement strand
TGGGGCATGGTCAACGATGGTATCACCAACCCCGACGACATCTTCAGCGCACCGGGTAAGATTATTGAAATGGCTGAAAAGGGCAACGTCTTTCCCCTAGAGTCGTCCACCCAGTTTACCATCTCCTACACTGAGCAGCAAGTCCTGGAGCAGGCCATCGACCGCACTGTGGGCGCAGGCGTGGGCATCACCACGGCACAGGGGCGCAAAGGGGAGCGTGTTACCGCTCGCGAGATTCAAGCCGTCCTGGACGCTGGTGGCAACCGCCTCAGCAACATTCACGGCCACATTGAAGACACGCAACTACACACCATGCTTGTCAAGATGGTGCAGATGTGTCGCCAATTCATCGACTACGATGAGGTCGTGCGACTCCCCGGTAACCGCCCTGATGAGGTCATGTACGTCGAATATGGCCCTCGTGAACTCATGTACGATTATGAGCTTCGCCCGGTCGGCAGTGAGTATGTAGCTAATCGGGAACGAGAGTTGCAACAAACCGTTGACTACGTGGACCTGGTTGCTCAAGTGCCTCAATTTGCTGAACAGATTAACTGGGAGGCTATGTTGCGAATGGTCACACGCAAGTTCGGCTTTAAGGAAGACCCAGAAACCTTCCTGCAAAAAGCAGCTACGGCTCCACCCGCTGCCGCACCTGTAGGTGGTGAAGAGCAGATGCCTATGCCTGACCCGAACGCACAGGGGATGTCCCAAGACCCCATGCAAGCCGCTCAACAGGCCGCTATGGCATCCGGTGGTGTCCCGATGGTAAACGCGATGGGCGCACAAGCAGCACAGGCTGGCGGTCCTGAAGCGTTGCTCGCACAGTTAATGCAAAGTGAAACCCAAGGAGTATAGAACATGTCCGATGAACTACAACGGCAGGACGCCCCCGAGAGTGTCGCACCTCAACCCGCCCCGGCTCCTGCGCCTGTTGGTCCCGACACTAACGACCCGGAGTACCAGGCCTTTGAAGGGCAGCTCAAGCGCTATCTAGGCTTTGGCGTAGCTGACCTGGTTGGTTCTGTCGAACAAGTGCGTCAACTCGCTGTGCAGCGTGAGCAATCGTTGCTGCAACAACAGTGGGGTAGCGACTTCGACAACAACTTCAAAGCTGTGCAAGCACGCCTTCAGGAGATTCACCAACGTAATCCCCAAATGGCGGCGTCTCTGAACAACGCTGAAGGTGCTCGTCTCATCCACGCACAACTGCAACAAGAAGCTCAGTCTGCTGGCACTACCTCGACGCCTGTACCGGGCTTCCAACGTAGCGCCACTCCTGCGACTCCCCAAGGCCGCACTGAGCCTATGTTTAAGCAGAGCGAAATCAACTCGATGACTCGTGAAGAGCGTCGCAGCCGCCACAACGAGATTACCGCAGCCTACGCCAACGGTCTCGTCTCTCCTGACTAACCTACCCACAACAAGGACGTTTAGAACACTATGGCTCAATATCCGATTCAATCTGGTCCTTTGGTGGGCCAAGGCGGGTTTGCCGAACCGCGCACTCACGACTCCTTCATCCCTCAGCTCTGGCTTCCCGAAATTAAGCGCTTCCTGGACACCAAGTTCATGATGACGCAACTCCTTGACCGGGTGCCCGACCAGTACAAGGGTGGTAAGGAAATCATCATCCCCACTGTGGGTCGCCTACGGGTGCAGCAACTTGTGCCGCAAAACGCGCTGCAAATTGACCAGCCCGAATCCGAAGACTTCCGCATGACGGTTAACTACCGTCCTTGGGTCGCAATCGGTATCACCGACATCCTGCGCATCCAAAGCGACTACGACGCTATGAGCGAGTACAGCCGAGAAGCTGCATACGCTCTCATTCGCGACATCGACCGCTGGCTTCTAGGCCTGCGCCCAGCACTGAAGAAGGCGGGTATGGTCGTGCGTAGTCAAACCCTCGTGGAAGGTAGCCCCGTAGATGCACCCATTAACCGGGCGGCTCTGCTGGCGGCTAAACTCATGATGGAGACTCGCGACGTGGACATGTCTGATGTGCGCTGGGTCTTCTCTCCCGCGCAGCACACCACCCTGCTGACCATCCCTGAGTTCACCAGCAGCGAATACGTTTCCACCCAGCCTACTGAGACTGGCATGGTGGGTCGCCTGTATGGTATCCCTGTGTACATCACTAACAGCATCATCAAGAACAGCATCAACGGTGTAAACCTGAATGCGCAAATTCTTGGCGCTCCTGAGCTGCGTGTACCCACTCCCGGCTTTGCCAAAACCGTCGGCGGTGACACCATCTACTCGCCTTGGTGGCCCAACCCCCAGGTGAATGGTAACCCCAACGGGGCCGGGAACCACTCCGACGTTCTCGTGGCTCACAGCCTAGCTGAGGGCGCATACTCCGGTATGCTGGTCAAAATGGGCTGGGCAAAATACTGGCAACCCGTTGAACCCAAAGTCGAGACCGACCGACTGATACAATATCAGTCCGACATTCTCGTGACTGGTTACCCCCTGCTCGATGCCAAAGTGTATCGGGAAGAGTACGGTGTCATCATCGAGAGCTTCGAGTCTGCATAGTATCACCTGGAGACCAACGCAATGAAGACGCTTCTACAAGCCGTCAACGATGTGTTGCTTCAAGTCGGAGAGCGGCCTACGTCCTCACTGCAATCTGTGGTAGGGCGTAAGGCCGTTCTCGCTATTGAGGCGGCACTGGTAGACATTAACGTGGCATCTGATTGGGTGTTCAAGAAATTAGCGACACCCATCAGCCAGCAGGTCCAAGAGACGTTCACCATCCCAGGGCTTGAGCGAATTGATGCGGTGCATTATCGCAACCCCAACACCGGCCGCGAGACTCCGCTGCAAGCCGTCCCGGTGGAGCAACTGCGCGGCGTTTACAAGACGCTGTCTGGCATTCCCCAAGCCTACGCCACCGTGGGAGACGACAGCATCATCATCCTGCCTTACCCAACTGAGGCAAACAGTATCATCCTGTACGGTACCCGCTCCATCGTGGCACCAGCGGGCGCTGAAGAACTCATCGAGATTCCTGACCGCTACTATCCGCTATTGCTGAGCCGAGCACTGTACCACATGCTCATCACACACCTGGCAGACACGCAGGCAGCAAACGTCAAGAATCAAGAATTTCTGACCCTCGTGGCGCGTTTTATCCAAAAGGAGAGCAGCGCATCCCGGAGTGGTCGCAACATGTATCGTAAGCGGGGCACCTACTAATGGCTGACGAAACCTTTTTCAGAGACACAGCAGAGACCGGGCGGGAAGACACTATTCAAGCCGGGACGTTCGGTGGGCTAAACACGACCGCCAACGCCCTGAACCTGCCTTGGACCGACTCGCCTCAGATGCTCAACGTCGATGTGACCATTGGTGGCAACGTGGTTAAGCGCAAAGGCACGCGCCTGCTTGGTCAGGTAGCGACCTCAGATATTGCCTCGCTTTCACAATTCCGTCTCGGCTCTGGCCTGAGCTTCATCGTGGCCAAAGCCCGTCGTGACCTCTACATCTACGAGACCATTGACGATGTGCTGACCAACGTGACCACCTTCGATGAGGTGTGGACTGAAGCCGCTG
>CAZPFM010000340.1:0-3576 GCA_964585845.1 uncultured Bacteriovorax sp. | reverse complement strand
CCCACATGAGAACCATCGCTTTCTCGCTGTTGTTGCAACGGTCGTTGAAGCTGTCTACCGTCACGCGGATGTGATCCGCATGGGGATTGCTTCTCACGGGAACGATCACCGTCTTGGTGCTAACGAAGCCCCTCCGTCCATCATGTCAGTTTTCTTAGGGGATACTCTCACAAAAATTTTCGAGTCAGCCGTCTCAGGCGGGAAGTACGAGTCAGCGGGTCGTCAGACCCTCGACATCGGGGCCAAGCAGCTAGCGGATCTTGCAAAAGACAACACTGACAGAAACAGAACTTCTCCTTTTGCCTTTACCGGAAATAAGTTTGAGTTCCGTGCTTGTGGATCTTCCGCATCCATCGGTTACCCGCTTTCAATTCTGAACGCGGCTGTTGCAGACGTCTTCACCGAGACCAACACTTTCATCGAAGAGCAGATGAAGGGTGGGAAGTCCGCTGACGAGGCCCTCACGGCCGTGATGCTCAAGTGGTATGGGAACGCTCAGAAGGTCGTCTTCAACGGTGACGGTTACTCCCAGGACTGGGTAAAAGAAGCTGAGAAGCGCGGTCTTGGAAACATGAGAACCACTCCAGAAGCCATCGCAGTTCTTAAAGACGCTAAGAAAGTGAACTTCCTCATGAAGACAGGTGTCTTCAGAGAAAACGAAATCTCCACTCGTCACAACGTCATGCTCGAGCGCTACATCAAGTGCCGCGAGATCGAACTTAAAACTCTTCGCGGAATGGTCCTCAAGCAAGTCCTTCCAGTGGCTGTTGAGTACAAGGGAGTCCTCGCTGATTGTGTGAGAAAGCAGAAAGACGCGGGTGTGGACACCGCTCTTGAGCTAGAGCTTTTAAAAGATCTCTCGACGCTTACGAAGTCTCTTTATGACCAGGCCTCTAATCTTGAAGGCACTCTCGAAGAACTCCATAAGAAACACGACGAAGATACCATCGCTAAGAAAATCGCGACTGAACTCATGCCGCTTTCAGTTCAGATTGCGGATATGTGTAATCAGATCGAAGAAATCGTGCCGGATGAGAACTGGCCAGTGCCTAAGTTCTACGACATGCTCTTTATCCGCTAAGCCAATCAAGGGCCCTCTTTGGAGGGCCCTTATTTTTTAGTTATGACGATTTGGCTTGATTCTGTCACAGGTTTTGTGACGAAAGTCCAAAATCTGTCACCGAATCCTCCCTGTAGGAATTTCATTTTTCTCCCGAGTTTAAGCTTTTAAAGCTACAAGTCCACCATTCCAAAAACCGGAGGACTTATGAAAACTTTTAAAACTTTACTCGTCATCTTTAGCCTTGTTTGTCTGACCCTAAATTCGAGACCGTCCCAGGCGGCCGTGGGTGCGATAGCGGCTGCTCCGGCGGTGGTTGTTGCGGGCCTTTACGTCGCTGGTACGGGAGCGGTGGTGACCGGTGTCGTTACAGTCATGGATGTTCAGGAAGGGGGCGGAGGTCTCTTTGCCGGTATAATGTTCTTGTTTGTTACCGGTCCTATCATGCTCTTAGGACTTATGATCCTCGATGAGGAACAGGCCTTAGAATTTGCTCCGATGGATGCAGATCATGGTCGAAAACTTGGGTTGAGTTCCGACGAACTCCGGGCGTACAACAATGAAATCGACCAGATCAATGCTCTTGCGGCTTTCGTGGATGCGGAAGTTTCAAAAGATGAAAACCCTTCCCGGGAATATGCCGCCAAGCTTTGGACTGACGTGAAGGGTGAGCTCTCTCCGGCAGCCTTCAACGGTCTTCTTAAAGTGAATAACCAGTTCATCAAGAATAACTAACGCCGCTATTCAAAGATAGATATTTCTTAGGAGTGATCATCGAGAGACGATCACTCCTTATCTTCTTTTTTCTCTTCGATCTTTTCTTCTAAGTCTTCTTCCTGGGCCTGCATTTTCTTCGGATCTTTCTGATAGAGATTGTAAGTGTTTTCCAGCCCGGGTTTTACGAGATCATTTTCCAGAAGCCCGTGCTTGATCACATCCGCGATGGCCTCTCCGGTTGAGACACTTGCGACACCATCTTTTGTGATAAAGTCCACTCGGGTGGCCACCGAATCTTTTTTATTATTTTCGAGAAGCCAGTTGGCAAAGGTTCCGATGGTTTCCACCAGGAAATGACTGGCGCCTTTAAACTCTTTGTTGTTTCCCAGATACTTCACATCTCTAAGAAAAGGCTTCACATAACCTGCCACGGCCGAGCCATCAGTTTTTGCCTCGGTATAGATATCAAGAAATCCCTCGCTGAAATTCACCGGTACTTGCTTGCGGAGAGTTTCATTCATAGAACCCAGATTGAACCCGAGGAATTTTACATTCGTATCCCATTGGACGGGCTCAGCGGAGATATCAAAATGCCCGGAAGCTGTGATCTTTTCCTCTCCGGTGAGTGTGGCGTTCATATCGTATGTCCCGAGGGGAGAGCCCTTTTCGCCGGAGATGTTTTCGGCGTAGGCGTAGATATTATTAATGGTGAGATTTTTTTGGTCATAGGGCCCGGGGTAGCTCAAGGCCGTTACTTCAGAGTTTCTCACAGTGATGGAAGCAATCTCAAATGGGAGTGCTTCTTTTTTCTTTTCTTCCTTCGGAAGTCTCGCAGCGGCCTCTGTGATGTCTTTGTCAAAAAAGAGATGGAAATCATTCACCGCAACGTCGAACTGAATATTTCCCTTAAAGAGCTGCTTCCAGGAGAGATCCACCATCACCTCATCGACTTCGAAGAATTGGCGGTCATTCTTTTTAATTTTGGCCGTCATGTTTTCCAGGACGACGGCACCACGGAGGAGGGAGAGATCGAGGTCTTCCATGTGCGCACTGAACTCAGGGTTCACCTCTTTGGCCTTTTGATTGGCAATCTTTAGGGCAACGGATTCAAAGACCATATAAATGATAACCAGAAGGGCAAAGATAATCCCGAAGACGATGAGTTTTTTGTGATCCCGAAGGTGAAACTGATTCGATGCGGCCATATGCCCTCCTTAGCATCTCATAAGCCTAGAGGAGGTTCGTTGGGAATCCAACTTCAGCTGACCTAAATGCGAGAGTTAATGCTGCGAAGTTGAGAACTCAGGATTCTTTGAGACCTGAATGCTGCAGGGCCTGTTTGAGAATTCTTAATTCTTCGATAAAGCGATCCCGGGATGTTTTTTGTTCTTCAGGATTCACGGTGCGAAGAATGCTTGCGGGGTGGGGCATGATAAAAGTGAGTGGTGAGAGGGATGAGCGAAAGAACTTCCCCCGGACATCTTCCATCTTCACCATCTTGCCTAAGACTGACTGAGCAGCTGTTCGGCCCAGACAAACGATAATCTCCGGTTGAACGATTTCTACTTCGTTCACGAGCCAGGGTTTGCAAGTGGAGACCTCCGCCATAGAGGCACCCTTGTGCCAGCGCTGATGCTTTATAGGCAGAAACTTAAAACCTTTTACGGCATTGGTGACATACATCTGGGAGCGATCAAGGTCAGCGATTTCCAGGGCCTCGTTAAGAAATCTTCCCGCTGGCCCCAGAAAAGGTTTGCCCTGAAGGTCTTCCTCATCTCCCGGCTGCTCTCCTATGAGCA
>CAZPFM010000339.1:0-3578 GCA_964585845.1 uncultured Bacteriovorax sp. | reverse complement strand
TCAGGTGGTACGGGTTCAGGAAAAACGACCATGCTCAATGTCCTGGGATCCCGCATGCCGAAGACCCAGCGACTCCTCATCATCGAGGATGCGGCCGAACTTCAGATCAAGGCCGACCACGTGGTGAGTTTTGAGACTCGCAAGGCCCAGCCCCAGCTTGGGATTAAAGAAGTGACCATCAGAGACCTGATGGAGTCGGCCCTAAGACTTCGTCCGGACCGGATCATCGTCGGAGAAGTGCGAGGACCTGAGGCCCTCGATCTTTTAAACGCCATGGGAACGGGTCACGATGGTTCCATGG
Organism: uncultured Bacteriovorax sp.; assembly: GCA_964585845.1. GTDB lineage: Bacteria > Bdellovibrionota > Bacteriovoracia > Bacteriovoracales > Bacteriovoracaceae > Peredibacter. The sequence continues at coordinate 3,277 of CAZPFM010000339.1, read as the reverse complement.
GAACCGTCCACGCCAACTCACCAGATGGTGCCTGCACGAGACTCGAAACTCTTTGTCTTATGGGAGAAACCCGGATCCCACCGGATGCCATCCGCAAGATGGTAGGGGATACCCTTCAACTCATTGTCCAGTGTTCACGCTATCATGATGGCGGTCGACGAACCTCTCACATTTCCGAAGTGCGTGGTCTTGATGAACACGGGCGCTACATCACCCGGGATATCTTCCGCTGGGTGCAAACCGGAAAAGACGAAAACGGAAAACTTATCGGTGAGATGGTCCCTACAGGATACATTCCCACTTTCTTTGAAGAGTTCGTTGCTAATAAACTGCCGTTTCCTAAGACGAACTTCAAGCCACCTGAATGGGCCACCACTCACTTAAAGAAAGTGGCTTAAATTTCCGCAATTGCTGCGCTTCTCCTTCTCATTCCTTTTGCCAAAGATGGCCCTTAGGGGCTAACTTTAGGCATGTTTAAAAGGAGAGATTCATGAGCAAGATTAAAACGGTTCACGCCCGCCAAATATTAGACTCCCGTGGGAATCCAACGGTGGAAGTCGATGTCACCACAGACTCCGGTCTCCTCGGTCGAGCGAGTGTCCCTTCCGGGGCATCAACGGGAAGCCGGGAAGCCCTCGAACTCCGTGATGGGGATAAGTCCCATTTCATGGGAAAAGGTGTTCTTAAAGCTGTTGAGAATATCAATAAAATGATCGCCCCTAAGCTTATTGGCAAAGATGTTTTCGATCAGCGTGGCATCGACTCACTTATGCTCGAGCTTGATGGAACTGAGAATAAAGAAAAGCTTGGTGCCAATGCAATCCTCGGCGTCTCCATGGCCGTCTGCCGTGCGGGTGCACTTGAAAAGAAGAAACCTCTTTATCGCTATCTCTATGAAGATCTCAAAGTTCCCAATGCCGCTGGAAAGCTTCGTCTTCCGGCCCCGCTCATGAACATCATCAACGGCGGCGCCCATGCTTCAAATAATCTTGATATCCAGGAATTCATGATCGTCCCTCACATGAAAAAGTCTTTCTCGGAGAACTTCCGGGCGGGTGTGGAAGTCTTCCATCATCTAAAAAAAGTTCTGCATGATAAGGGTTATTCCACGAACGTGGGTGATGAAGGGGGATTTGCTCCTGATCTTAAGAGTCATGATGAAGCCATCGAGTGCATCCTCACGGCCATTGAGAAAGCGGGCTACAAGGCCGGCACTGACATCTCAATCTCTTTGGATTGCGCAGCTTCTGAGTTCTACGAAGAGGGAAAATACCAGATGCAGGGTAAGACCTATACATCTGAAGAAATGATCGGCTACTACGAGCATCTTATGAAACTTGCGCCCATCTATTCCATTGAAGATGGATTTGATGAATCTGACCGTGATGGCTTCATCGCTTTCCAGTCAAAACTTGGTGATAAGCTTGTGAACGTGGGTGATGATCTTTTTGTGACGAATGCAAAAATTTTAAAACGCGGAATCGATAACAAAGAGGCCAATGCTATTCTCGTGAAAGTGAATCAGATTGGTTCTCTCTCTGAGACCTTTGATACTTTGAAGCTTGCTTTTGATAATGGGTTTAAGGTCATCATCTCTCACCGCTCGGGAGAGACGGCGGATTCTTTTATCGCCGATCTCGCTGTGGCAAGTGGAGCAGGGCATATCAAAACTGGTTCGGCCTCCCGTTCCGATCGAATGGAGAAATATAATCAACTTCTCCGTATCGAAGAGGAACTCGGAAATCAGGCGATCTTCGAGCCCGTAAAGTAATGAAAATGGGACGAGAGGGTAGGAATATCCTCTCGTTTTTTCATTGTCCCCCACGGCTTCTCCATCTAAAATAGAAGAGCGTACCGGACCTAAGCACCAAAGGGGGTCCTCATGAACACGAAGCTCTTTCTTGGCCTCACATTTCACCCGGACAATTCCTTCGCGAAGAATATCGAAAGTTTTCGAACACGCTATGATTCGAAATACCAGACTTCACCTTATCTCTATCTTCCGATCATTCCTCCTTTTGAAGTTCTTTCTTCCGAGGTGAAGAAGCTCAAAGGGGAACTCGTCGAAGAGGTGGAATCCTTCTTTTTTGAAAACCTCACAGGCCACGCTCTGCAGTTCACTGGTCTTGATGTTCACGAATACAAAAAACAAAAGATTCTTTATCTTAATCCACTCATTGGAGAAGAACTCGCTTTCCTCCAGGAATCTCTCTTCTCCATTTGCCAGTCCTATATCGCGGACCGGGAAAAGAAAATGAAGGATTCTCAGAAGGCGTTTCTCACCATTGGTCGCTATAGCGAATTCCTCGACCTTCATTCCTCAATCGACCAGGCCCGTCGGGAGTTTCAGGAATTCACTTCACTTCCGTATCAGTCCATCTGCCTTTTCTCCAAGAATAATGGCATGTGGTATAGGGAGGGGGATCTCATAAGTTTCGACAAACCCGAAGACTCTCTTTTGCAATCATCACCAGTTTCCCTATAATAATGGGATGAATAAGTATGCCGCACTCATTGCCCTCTTACCCGGTATCAGCTGGGCAGGTTCTCCTTATATTCCCTTTGCAAGGCTCCTGAACGCCGAAGGATATGAGATCTACCTCGGTGGGGATTACTTTAAGACTGATAGAACGGTGAATGAAAAAGCGAACACTTCTAAACTCGAAGAGGGTGAGAAGTTTACCCGCACTCAGGGCTTTGCTGGTTTCCGTTACGGACTCGCTAAGAGTTTTCAGTTCGGAGTGGGTGGAGTCTATCGCTCCCACACTTCTTCGGATCTTCGGAATAATCAAATCTTTGATTCCAGCAATTCTGGTCTTCAGTCCATCATCACGGATTTAAAGCTGGGTATGGGCTCCTCTGGTCAGCTTGCTTATAGCCTGGAAGCTTTCTTTCGTTATGTTCCTTATTCCTATTCAGACATTAGAGATACAGCGAACTTTAACTACGAGGATGATCTAGTCCTGGGGGATGTGGGGTCGGCTTTTGGAGCGGGAGTAGCGAGCACTTACTCAACTTTGAATAATAATTATTTTTCTCTTCGCGCTGGCTGGAGACGACCTGGGACTTATCTTTCACCAGAGATCTATTGGCAAGGGGAAGCGGCCCTTGTTTGGAGTGGCTTCGCTCTGGTGGCCGGTGTTGATGGTGTGAGTTCATTGAAAAATGGAGATGAGACAAGGCCAATTTATAACACGGGAAGTTCTCAGCTCTATCACGGTTTTAATCGGGAGTGGGTCAGCCCTTACCTCGGAGTCAATCTCGCTTTAGGGGACAC
>CAZPFM010000338.1:0-3597 GCA_964585845.1 uncultured Bacteriovorax sp. | reverse complement strand
CGGAAAAGGTGTTGTGACCGATCTCCATGGCGATAAAGAAAATCCCATGTTTAAAAAAGAACGATTTAAAGAACTCGGAGTCCAGGATAGATACCTCGAGAAATTTGTAAGAGAACTTGTTTGAAGAAAATTCTTTCTACTCTCATTTTAATGTTTTTAAGTTTCTCTCTCTTGGCGAGAGTTGAGCTTTTGAGCCCTGAGGAATCCCTCAACCAGGGGGAAATTCAAAAAGGGGTTCTGCGCTTTGCCGGGGACGATCTTCACTTGGTTAATCAAGTGAAGCTCTCAGATCTTCTGGTGGATGAAACACTCTATATTGTCCATTCAGGAGCGATGCTCCGAACCGAAGGAGCGTCTTATCTAGATATTCCCGTTACTTTTACTTTCATTAAGGTGCCTGAAAAAGAGATCCTGGAAACTCCTCTGGAGACTGATGTCCTTCGGATTGAAATTTCGGGTATTGATGTTAAAGCCTCAGAAGCCGCTGACCAGTTTATCCTTGAAGACTTCACCATTCCCGTAAGAAAAGAATGGGGTGTTTATTTTCTCCTAGGTTTTCTATCTCTCGTGCTTGTGGCGGGGGGGATAAAGGCTCTCTTTTACTTCCGGAGCAAACAAGCAAAGAAAAAGCGTCTTCTCGAAACCAAGAAGGGAATTGTTGAAGCCTCAAGCTATGAGGAGATTACCCGGATTTGGTATGAGCGAGATCAATGGCTTAAAGTCTTTCCAGACTCAGAAGAAGCATTCAGAAAATTTGAGTCGATCTATTTTCAGTTTGCCTTTAAACCATCGCGATCTGATGAAGAAATAAAGCGGATCAGGGATGCTTATTCTGAATTCTCTAATACCCTGAAAGGAGGAGACGGTGGAATATAACACTCCCTACCTCGTCCTTTTAGGACTTTCCGCAGGAATACTCTGGGCGCTGGATTATTGGAAAGTCTTTCAAAGGGCCCGGCTTTATTTTCCTGCCAAAAAGGGAGACTTGAGAGCGCCTAAGAAAATTCTTCGGTGGTTATTTTTCTTCTCGGGCATCATTGGTTGGGGCTACATTAGCTACTCTCTCATGCAGCCGAGGCTCCCGCAGAAATTTTCACCAAGTAATCTCGAGGTGAGAGACATCGTTCTTACCATCGATGTTTCAAGATCCATGCTGGCCGAAGATATTCAACCAAACCGTCTGGAAGTGGCTAAAGAAAAAATACGGGAGTTTGCTAGGCTCCGTCCTACAGATCGACTATCAGTAGTCATCTTTTCAGAAAAGGTCTTCACACTACTTCCTCTTACCACAGACCCCTCTCTGGTTGATAAAGTCCTTGCTGAAATTTCTATCGGCTATTTAGGAAGTGGAACCAATATTGGTGATGGTCTCGCTCTTTCGGTAGCGCGGGTAGTGAACTCTGAGGCAAAAAATAAGGTCATTATTCTTCTGACAGACGGTGTGGCCAATGTCGGCACCATGACTCCTCTGCAAGCCGCTGCAGAGGCCAAGAAGTACGGAATAAAAGTCTATACGATTGGACTTGGAACTGACCATGATGCCAAGATCCCCATGGGGAATGGTATCTTTGGCACTCAGTACCAGCTTATTCCCGGTGGAAGTATCGATTACAAGACTCTTAAAGAAATCTCCGAGCTCACGGGTGGAAAGTTCTATCCAGCTAAAAGTGAAAAAGGCCTGGAGCAAATCTTGCAGGATATTCAGAATCTGGAGAAAACAGAAATTAATGTCAATCAACAGATTGTTTACGATGAAAAGTTCTACTCATTTCTTCTCATTGGTGTGGCACTGGTCTTTTTGACTGAGCTCCTTCGTCGCCTCTTACTTAAGGATGTGACATGAACTTCTATAATTGGTCCATTCTGCCTTTCATTCTCGTGGCCGCAGTTATCTTCCTGGCGGTAGTGACTGTATTAGAGCGTCGATTTTTTCGCTTCATTCAGCTCTATTGGTTTTACCGGAGGAGCATCTTTAGTTATCTTTCCAGCTTCTTCTTTTCCCTTGGCATGTTTGGTCTTCTCATAAGTCTTCTGGACCTTCGAGGCCCTGAAGAAAAGATTAAGACCCCGACTCCCAAGGAGCGAACCGTCATCTTGATTGATGCTTCTGCCAGTATGCTCGCAGAAGACATCCGCCCTAGCCGGTTGCAAAAAGCCGCTCTGCTCGCCAAGCATTTCATCAGAAAAGCCGCGGGTCATGAAGTCTCGGTAGTTGCTTTTTCCGAAATCACTAAAAAAATAGTCCCTTTTACTACGGATATCGATCTTATTGACGCCCGACTAGACAGCGTCAAAAATTTAAGAAACCAGTATGCCTCCTCTGCGGTGAGCCTGGCGATCCAGGAGTCTGTCCAATACCTGAAGGACACCGGGGAGGAACCACGGGGGAATATCCTGGTTCTGACAGATGGGGAAGAGACGGCCGGTACCTTGAATCTGAAAGTTCCTGATACTGTTAATGTCGCATTGGTTGGGATTGGTACGACGAATGGAGGGCGTATCCCCCTTGATGATTCTCGTGGTTTTCGCTTCGGTTACAAGAAAGACAAGGGTATTGATGTCATCACAAAGCTGAATGAAAGCTTTTTTAAATCAACCGTCTCCGATCTTCCTAAGGGTAAGTACTGGATTGCGAATTCGTACTCCCTGCCCTCGGAGGAGATTATCAAGTTTTTCAAAAGCTCAAATCTTGTTTCTGACAGGGAGCAGGATCTTATCGTAAGACCCGTCCTTATGCTTTGGATTGTTCTCCCTGCTCTTTGCTTGATTATTCTCTCCTATATCTTTAAATCAATAAGGATCTTCAGCACCTTAGGTCTATTCCTTTTTTCCTTTTCTTCATTTAGTGTCGATCTCTCTCCGGAGATATCACATTCATTAGAGCGCCTCTCCCGCGGCGAACTCTCAAACCCTGAGAGGTTGAAGCTTGCCGATGAACTTCAGCGAAGCGGAGCCATTGATGAAGCACGAGCCCTCTACGAAGAAACACTTCCTTTTCCTGAGGTCGACCCTTCACTACCCCCCGAAGCTTACCTGAATTACGGGACAAGCCTCATGCAAAAAAATGAAGTTCAAAAAGCTCTGGGAGTCTATGAAACTTTGGAAAAAAGCCTTCCGGAGGGAGAACAGAAAGAGAAGATCAAATCGACGATAGAAAAGAATGTGATTACTCACTTTAAAAAGAAAGAAGAAGAGAAAAAAAAGAAAGGTCAAAAAAAGCAAAAGAATGACCAGAATCAGTCAGGAGAAAAAGGGCAAAACGGAGAAAGTGATCCTTCGTCTGGGAAGGAGTCTTCATCTGAAGATTCAAAAAGCCAGCAAGGGGATCAAAAGAAAGACGATCCTGGCAGCGATGAAAAACAAGATGATCAGAAAGAGAAGGGATCAGAAGGTAAAGATAAAAAAGAAAATGATTCTGATGACGGCAAAGACGACGACAAATCAAATGAGCCCAAGCCAAAAGAGGCCAATCAGAAGCAGATTCAGGCCCGTAAGAAAGTGGACCCTAAGCTGAAGCAGTTGCTGGACGATGACCGCCAGCTACAGCTTAAAATGATTGAAAACGGAACACGTGAACTCAACAAACGACAATCAAGA
>CAZPFM010000337.1:0-3606 GCA_964585845.1 uncultured Bacteriovorax sp. | reverse complement strand
GAGGGTGTACAAATTCCCAATGGCCCTCAAGGCGGAACCCGCGGCGAATACGATAATGTCCCGGTTATTTTTCCGCTCCCTAACGAAGCCAAGGATTACGGCGATGATGATCACTCTTTTCCCTGAGAATCAGAGTAGCGTCCTATGAACATAGGACCCACGGTTCTTCTCATTCTGCTACTTCCCCTCACCTTTTCCTGTGGAAAAGAAGGGAAGAAGCATAAAAAAGAAAAAGACGAGGAGATCATCTGGTATCCTCCTCCTCCCGTGCGTCCACGCCTTGAGCCCGAGTTCACCCCTCGCCGCAGGCCCACCTCTCCTACTCTTCCAGAGCCGGAAATACCGCTACCGTCGGAACCTGGTTACGTGATCAATTCCCAAAGATGCTTTGACGGTGACCCGATGGTGAAGCTGCGGCTCGTGAAAATGATCAAACTTGAGCGCATGGGCTGGTTCAGAAAACCCCGCTATTTTGTTTATGACTGTCAGGGTACGGTTAACTGTGAAAAGGAATCCATGCTTATAAGGACAGAGCACAGGGCCTTCGAAGACAAGATGATTTGTTTTGAAAATGCTTCAGATCAGACGAAGTTTTCCTTCTGCAAGGATTCCGCCTCTGAACTTGTCTCCACATACAGAGGCAACCTCATCTCGGGCATGTCGGTGATTGACGGCCTATCCTCGACTCTCTACTGCGACACAACGCTTTTCCTTTAATTCTCTATCCCTTATATTAAATCATGCCTCGAGATTTTAAAAAGCTGATGTTTGCTCGTTTCTTTTTCACCTTTGGTGTTCAGATGCAGGTGATCGTCCTTGGCTGGCGCATGTATGAGCTCACAAAGGATCCTCTCCAGCTAGGGCTCATTGGACTGATGGAGGCCATCCCGGCCCTAAGCCTTGCCCTCTTTGCAGGTTACATCGTCGATCGAAGTAAACCCTTGAGGGTGTACCGCAGAGTGGTCTTTGTGAGTTTCAGCTCTGCTCTTCTTATGCTCTTCTGCCAACTCGAGCGCTTTGGTCTTTCTGCAGACATGCAGGTGATGACACTCTATGGTTCATCCTTTCTCTCGGGACTGGCCCGGGCCTTTTCTCAGCCGGCCATGTATTCCATTATTCCCCGGATAATTCCCAAACCCCTTCTGCCTAAATCCTCAGCATGGATGGCCTCGGCCATGCAAGTGGCACGGATCTCTGGCCCTGCTCTTGGGGGGATTCTCTATGGTTTCATCGGTGTTTCAGGGACGGCCTTCGTCGTATGTCTCTTTCTCCTTACAACTCAGGCCATCTTACTTTTAATCCGTCTTCAAATAGATCCCCTGCCACGGACAATCAAGACCTCCGTCAAAGAGGAGCTTCTCAGTGGAGCGCGGTTTGTCTTCTCTCACCCCATTCTTTTTCCGGCCATGACCCTGGATATGGTTTCTGTTCTTTTTGGTGGAGTGACGGCCCTTCTTCCCATCTACGCAGCGGAAGTTCTTTTTGTCGGACCAAAAGGTTTAGGCCTTCTTCGGGCGGGCCCAGCGGTAGGGGCCGCCGTGATGAGCTATGTTTTGGCGCAAAAAAGTCCTGAGGAAAAGGCAGGGAAGATGCTCTTTTTTGGCGTGACTGGCTACGGACTCTGTATTCTCGTCTTCGCTTTAAGCCGGGACTATACCCTCTCCCTTTTGGCCCTCATTCTGAGTGGGGCCTTTGACTCCATCAGTATGGTCATCAGGATTGCGGCGGTACAACTTACATCACCGGAAGAGATGAGAGGTCGGATCTCGGCCGTGAATTCAATCTTCATCGGCTCCTCAAATGAGCTTGGAGAATTTGAGTCCGGTGTGGCCGCGAAATTTCTGGGGGCCACAGGAGCCGCTCTCTTTGGTGCGATTGCTTGCCTCGGAACAATCGGTGCCACTGCCATCCTGGCGCCAAAGCTTCGAAAGCTCAATCTGCGCAATCTCTAAGGCCCTACCGGGAGATGACCGTCGCTCTTTCATCATCGAGTTCAAAGCGCACCAAATAATCATTGGCGATTTCTGCCTGATTGGGTGTCACGGCCGATACGGGATCGATCTCAAAGAAAGTCAACTCATCTGAGACATCGACCCGGTCATTTCGATCAAGTTCAGCTACAAAAGGAGTGACGGCCACTTCGGTGCAAATCCCGTCAGTGGTGCAGGTGTTAACGTCATCGATAGTCACCAGCCAATTGTCTTTTTCACAACCAACCTGGGCCCCTGTCGCATCTGTGGTGGTCTCATTACCTTCACAGCGGACCCCAGCGATAAGAAGGGTGGGACTGAGTCTGGTGGAAAAAGAGCCAATCTCTTCTTCCTGAGGGAGTTCGAGGTTCACAAGATCATCACTGTCATCATCGTCTGATCCACAGGAAAAGAGGACACAGAGAGAGAGGATCATTGCCATTTGTTTCCATTGTAGTTTTTTCATACTTCTCCTTATCCATAAGCGAGATGTCCTCATTTTCTCTTGGCCGCTTTGCACCCGGCGAGTGAATTTGCCCTGAAGATCGGTAAATATTACTATGGTGCCTTTCAGACACCGGCCAATTTGCTATACCCCTCACAAATTGAATTCACTCAAAGGATCTCTTTATGAAATCTGCACTCCTTATACTTGCCTTCATGTCGACCACTGTCTTCGCCCAGGGTGATCTGATCGATAACTTACAAGGCAAGTATTCTACTTTGGATAAGGACTGTGCCTACGATCGCGCTGAGGTGCGGGTCACAAGATCAAATGGTGACCGTATTCTTCGGGTAAAACTCACCAATACTGAAAGCAAGGCCTTTAATCTTCACTCAGTGAATCTTGAAAATCTCTGGACTAAAGTTAAGACCACCAGGGGTATGCAACGGATTATCCGGCAGGATCGTCTTCAAGGGAATTCCGTCGTCTCCGAAGAAAAAGAGTGCATGCTCGGCTGGATTGGTTGCAGTGAATTTGCCACCACTGAAGTGGTGACACTTGTGAATGATGAAATTCTTGAAGCAAGACTCAACACCACTGAGACTCTCTGCTCGTACAGAAGAATTCCTTAGTTCAGAACCGGGAGTTCAAATTCCCCTTCAGGATTGAACTTCTGCACCAGATGCTCAAAGGCAAGGAAGGTTGTTCCTGCCCCGGCCCCCAGAAGAGCGCCCCGGATCCCTTCCAGATGATTAATGCGTTTTCCCAGGTGCCATCCACCGACGACAGAAATCGCGAGCACTGTCACATAATGATCCAGTCTCTCCTCGACTTCTTCCTCTGTCAGACGACTCTTCTCTGAGATAAAACGGATAAGCTCCGGATGACCGTGAAGAAAGCCCTTCACCTCTTTTAAGAGGAAGGCATACTCTTTCTCCAGGATGGGTGTGAAGAGTGTGAAGATTGTTTTTAAATTTTGACCCGCTATTATATCGCTGATGACTTTCATGCCTGAAGGACTTGCAAACCCATGGCCAGCCGGATGAACTAGAGAGAAAACTTGATGTTTTTTGTCTCGAAATCAAAGAGTCTTCTACTAAGTCTCTCGCCCACTCTTGAAAGCCAGCGAGTTCTTTTCGGAGAGGTTTTGATTTTGACCGGCCTAAAAATTTCTCGACGTGGAGAAGAGAA
>CAZPFM010000336.1:0-3608 GCA_964585845.1 uncultured Bacteriovorax sp. | reverse complement strand
CTCCCTTCTCTATGCGAGACCAGTAAATGGCTTAAAAATTGGCCCCAATATACATAATTTTTGACTTCAAGAATAGTAGAAGCTCATTCCATCAAAAGAGGGTGTAACATTTTCAATGCCACGCGTTCTGAGCCTAGTAAGAATTTCCCGGTACTCGATCTCGTGACCCAGGTGGATCAGGACTGCCCGGGCCGGATTAATCTTTTCCACATATTCCAGAGTCAAATCCAGGTGGAGATGGGTGGAGTGGGGGGTGTAACGGAGGCAATCGATGAGGAGAACCTCGAGTTTTTTTGCCCGAAGATTTTCCAGGATGGTTTCAGGGATTTCCCGGCAGTCCGTAAAATAGGCCATCTTCTGATGAACCAGACCGAGGGTTTCCCCATGACCGTGAGGAAGAAAAAAGAACTCAAAGTCCTCGCCAAGGAGCCTGGTCTTACCCTTTTGCACGGTCTCCAGATGCAGCCGGGGGATCCCGCCTCCTAATATAGGTTTTTCTTTGAAGACGATTTCGGTCTGAAAAATATAGGGGAATTTTCTCGTCAGATCCTGAGCGGTCTCCAGGGAAGTAAAGACCGGGATGGAGGCATTTTTCTTAAAGCCAAAAGGTCGAAGGTCATCCATCCCGTGAGTGTGATCAGCATGATCATGGGTGATGATGACTCCGTCGAGATCTGCGACCTTCTGGCGCAGTAGCTGAGTCCGAAGATCAGGCGAGGCATCGATCAGGATCCGCTGCCCTTCTGAAGTGTGGATAATAGCTGACGTGCGCAAGCGTTTATTTCTTAGATCGTTTGATTGGCAAACAATGCAGCTACACCCTAAAATGGGTACTCCTGTACTCGTACCTGTACCTAGAAGTGTGACCTGGTTCATCATGAGGATGTTACTATGAAGTTGAAGTTTGTGCTAATCCCACTCATTCTTATTTCTCTTATTGGCTGTTCGTCAAAATCTGAGAAGCCCAAAAAAGCCCAAAGTCTTTCGGAGAGCATCAACCTCGATGTTCACGAGATCAAGCTTGATAATGGAATGACCGCCCTGGTCTATCCTAATCACCGGCTCCCGATTTTCTCTGTCTATTTATATTATAAAGTAGGAGGGAAGAACGAGAGACCAGGCATCACGGGAGCGAGTCATTTCCTGGAACACATGATGTTCAAAGGGGCCAAAAAGTATGGTCAGGGAAAAATTGATTTTATGATTGAAGGCTCCGGTGGATCAACCAACGCCTATACAACCAATGATCAGACTGTTTACTACGAAAATCTTCCTACCACTGAACTTGAGAGTATTCTCGACATCGAAGCCGATCGTCTTGAAAACCTCCTCCTGGATAAAGAGGCTTTTGAAAAAGAGCGCGCTGTCGTTCTGGAAGAAAGAAAGATGCGCTATGAGAATTCTCCCCGGGGACAACTCTATCTCGGGCTCATGAAAAACCTTTATAAGGGAACTCCTTACGGAAGTTCAGTTATCGGTGAAATCCCGGATTTAAAGTCTGTGACCCGGGAACAGATCCACGAGTACTTTAAAAAATTCTACGCTCCTAATAACCTCACTTTGGTTCTGGTGGGAGATGTGGATAAGAAAAAAGCGGAAGAAATTATCCGGGAAAAATTTGGCTCCATCCCGGCCTCGCCTAAAGTGGAAGAAGCCCATAAATCTCTTAAGGATGAGGACTTTGTCCCTAAGCTTAAGTCTGATAAGACTGTGGCCCTGAAGGGGGAGTCACCGAATCCTATCTTCATGATGGGTTACCCAACGGTAAAGGCGGGTCATCCTCAACAGTACGCTCTCGATGTTCTCTCATCGATACTTGGAGCAGGGAAGAGTTCCTTCTTAGTTAAAGAATTCATCCTCATTAAAAAGCCGGTGGCCACTTCTCTCTACTCGGCCCATAACTCGCTTGAAAAATCCGGTTTCTTTTTTATCGGCGGTGAACTTGTTAAAGGTGTGAAGCTTAAGAGTTTTGAAAAAGAGCTTGTGGAAAAACTAAAGGCTGCTTGCGAGACTGAAGTGACAGAGAAAAGTATCCAGAAGGTAAAGAACAACTATCTTGTTGATCTCTACTCAAGCCTGGATTCCAATGCGGGCCTGGCCCAGTTCCTTGGAGAGCGGGAGCTCCTCTACGGTGACTGGAGAAAGTACAAAGAGGAACTTAAAATGTATGAGGAAGTAAATGTGGCTTCTGTAAAAAAAGAATGCCGCGAAGTCTTCAGCTCCCCTCATCTTTTTATCTCGGTCTGGAACAAACATTCTTCTAAGTGAGTCTATCTATGAAAAAAATATTCTTTGCCTGCCTTCTTACCTTCAGTCACCTCCTCTCAGCAGAGGACTCTTTCCTGGATTCTGTGAAGAGAATGGAATGGGGTGACCTTGATGTGGTTTGGGTTCAGGACGATCGCTTCCCGAAATTCACTGCTTCCATCTATTTTAAGAATGGAGCTTTCGATGACCTCTTTCCGGGTCAGACGCAGGCGACCTTTGATCTTTTGACGGCCGGAACACCAAAGATGACTCAGAATCAAATATCTGAATTCTTCGATTTCTATGGTGCCAAGATCCGCAATTCTGTTACTCACGAGTATTCCGTCCTGAGTGTTCAGGGACTAACCCGTGATATGAAACCTCTGGTTGGCAAGGTTTGCGAACTCATGAACGAGGCCATCTACCCTAAGGATGAATTAACTTCTTATGTTAGCCGGGCAAGAAGTGGTTTAAAAAATCTTGTGACCTCCCACGCCTCCCTGGCAGATCGAATCTTCCGTCAGGTCTCTCTTAAAGGGACACCCTTTGATAGACCTGTCGAAGGAACCTATGAAAGTCTCGGCAAGCTTACTCCTGACATCTTGAAGTCCCGGCTGGGTAAACTCAATGACTCAAAAAAGGTCCTCTACATCTCTGGACCGTCTGACATTAAAGAGATGAAGAATTACCTGAAGTCTTGTAAGTGGAAGAATGAGTTCACCCTTCCGGATGTGAAACTTAAGAAGCCTTCCTCGGAGCTTGCGATTTATCTTGTTCCGGTTCCGGCCGCCAATCAGGCGCAGATTCGTATCGGTCGCTATATCACCCAGAGTGAAGTTCAGGGTAAATATGATAATTTTCAGCTTCTCGCGGGTTTTCTCGGAGGAAGCTTCACTTCCAAACTTGTTCAGGAACTCAGGGTGAAGCGCGGTCTGACTTATTCCGCCGGGGCTTACGCCTCTTTACAGCGTGACTATGGCCGCGCCGGAATCATGACCTTCACTAAAAATGAAACGGCCGCAGAGACGATCAAGCTCATTCGCGAGATCTTCTCTGATGTCTCCGCCCAAAAATTCACCATGGGGGAATTTAAGCATCAACAGGGGCATCAGATCGGGGCCTATGCATTCGGATTTGAAGAAATGAGTGCTTTTATCGGTCAGCTCATCCAATACGATCATCAAAGCCGGGATCTTTCCGAACTGGCCGAGTACCCTGAGCGAGTGGGGAAACTTAGTCCCAATGATCTTGCCTGGGCAAATAAGGTCAGTTTCCCTTGGGAGCGATTGACTGTGGTAGTGGTAGGGGACCGTTCATTAGAAAAGAGTCTCTCCGTGATTCGCCCGGTACGAATCCTGGAT
>CAZPFM010000335.1:0-3611 GCA_964585845.1 uncultured Bacteriovorax sp. | reverse complement strand
GAGCTTTTTACTAAAGACCCGGTAAGGGGAATTCACATCCAATTCCCGGGATTCATCAAGGGGGAGGGGGGAGAGTGCCGGCATAAACGAGAGGTTGGAATCTCCAAATCTCACGTTGATGAGTTCTTTTCCGCCGATTCCCTTCGTTCTTTTTAAATCTTTTTCCTGAGGAGCAAGACATTTGCGGGTCTCTCCACTCCAGACAATAAGGCCATCCTTCGTTTTAACACCAAAGCACTCCGCAAGACTCTCTGGCATATAATGCACGCTCAAAGGTCCCAGCTGAGTTGTGTTGTTAAAGTCAGATTCCGGGTGAAGAGAAAGGGTGAATTTTTCTCCGAAGTTCTCGTTGTAGATCCGGTACTGAGCGGATGATTGTCCTGGATCCTTAATCTTCATGGGAATCCATTTCTCGGCAGACTCAGAGAAAGGAAGAAAGCGCTTGAGCTTGATCCCATTGTACTCAAGGTCCAGATCAACCGGGCCGGCACGGAAAGGAAGGGCCACGGTGACTTCTTTCCCCTGAGAAGGGAACTGGATTCTGAACTCATCCTCATTAACCTGAATTTTCCGGGATGGAAGATTAGGGGCGAGGGTGATGGTTCCGTCCACTCCAGAATGGTATGAGATATAAGAGCCAAGAAACAATATAATGAGACCCGCATGGATCGTGTAGAAACCGTAAAGATGCTTCTTGGCCGGAAGACGAATCAGAGTGGCAAAGAGGATCGAAAGAAACATACAGAACTGAATCCCCATAAACCACAAAGATTTATAGATAAGTCGATTGGCGTATTCAGTGCCGTGGTAGGATTCCATGAAAGTGCCATAGGCCAAGGCAATCGCAAAAATCAGGATGATCACGACGGCAAACTTCATGTTTCCGAAGAAGAGTTCAACTCTTCGGTATGTCTGGACTAGGCTCTTCATATTTGGATGCTCAATGTCTCATGAAGGAGACCCGTTGTCATCAGGAGCGAAGGATTCGAATGAGAAGAAGAAGGCCGTAAATAAGAGGTTGATGGAGTAAATAAATTTTTAGCGAATGAAGACCCAGCCAGCGCAGAAATCGAGGGTATCTTTGACGCTGTAGGTATCCCATTCTTGCTATGAGGGGGTTCAGGAGGATTCCCAGAAGAATTGCCCAAAACCATGGGTAGATGGGAATGAAATCCATGGATGGCTTCTGGATAACAGAAGAGACCCATTTAATGTCATACTGAAGACCGTACTGGCCTATCATGATGGCAAGCATTAAGCCCAGGGCCAGTTTTCGATGATTCACCACCAGAGCGCCAAGGATTGATCCCACAAGAATGCAGTGGAGAGTCCCGAAGAAGACCCATTGATTGGGGAAGAGAAAATAGGTCCCGATACTGACCAGGATCGCAGCGAGACCAATCTTAATGGTCCGGCTTTTGAGGTTTTCCCAGCGGATATGGGGACGATGGACATAGTTTAAAGAAGCCCCCACACAATAGAGAAAGGTAAAGGCAATGACTCTCGGAAACTTCCACCAAAAACCTTGGGAGAAATCCCAGTCAACAAAACCCAGGATGGTCATGTCATAGGAGAAATGAAAAATGATCATCCAAAGAACGGCCATGCCCCGTAAGGCATCCAGGAAATGGTCACGCATATCAAAAGTCTCCCAAGAGAATCAGCAAGGGTTTGTCTGATTCAGTCATAATCATCCCCTGGGCCTTGTTTGAAATCCCATGACTCGAAAGGGGCGCAAGGTTTATAGGTGAGGAGAGTGAGTAGAGGACATCCCCCCTTAATGTGACTTTTGCCGATTCTAAAGAGAAAAGGGAGAAGCTTCCTGTGTATTCAATTCTTCCCACTCCGGTAGGCAGGAAAACTCCGGCCAGGACTCCTTTATTATAGATCTTGATCTGGCAGCCGGGGTTGGATTTTAAGTACCCGTGACACTCTCCCAGGATCGCAAGCTCATGATCCCTTCTTCCTCCCAAAAATCCCCAGAGAAGGATGGACTCTGCTTCAGGGAGCAGGTCCAGGGCGGCCCGAAAATCGGAGATATCTTTTTCTGGGGAGAGCTTTAGAAAATGCTCCGGCAAGGGAAGCGCGGGATTTGAATCTCCATCTCCTACCCAGAAGTCCGCTTTGGGTGCGTACTTTAGACCTCCGTCCACTGCCAGGACCGCATCCGCAGAGAGGCCCAGCTCAGGACCCATGGGTCCCACCAGAACCCAGCTTGTCTTCTTAGATAAATGGTTGGGGAGATTCATAATATAGTCTATATTAACCAAGTCGATGGCCAAATCCTAGGAGGAAGGGAATGTTTACGGTGAATTCAGAGCGAGCGCGGGCCCTTTTAAAGAGTCCCAAATCCTTTGTGGCGGAGCCTATCCAGGGAATGCGCAAGTTTCACTCGGCTTCATTTGACCTCTTCGCTCTTGTTGAAAAAGAGAACGGTCTTGTCAAAAAAATGTCATTTAGCGGAAATGTTCCTGACTCCGTCCTCATCTACCTTGAGTCTATGGCCAGTCTTTTGGTTGGAAGACCTGTTTCCTATCTGACGGACCTGAGCCTCCGGGAGTGTGAAGCCTTCCTCCGAGACCGCAATTCAGTGCCCGCACTTGGGCCCATTGATCCTGCGGATGAGGAGACGCTTCAGGAGATCTTCAAGTGGCTCCGTTACCTCGATCCACAGAGAGAAACGACTCAATATGATTTTAGCGGGAAGGGCCTTGAGCACCTGAGTCTGGTGGATAAAGTGAAGGAATTAAAAGCATTTCTCAATTCAACTCAGGTTGAGGAACTCTACCAGGGGCTCGCCCGGCCGGAGGTTTTGGACGTAGAGGATTTGACCGTCTATGTTTGGGCACCCTATGAGTCAGAAAGAGAAAAAGAGGCCTTCGAAAAACTCCATACCCTCGGGGTCGAGACCTTTAAGGAAGATCGACTCAACTTTATTCCCGAACCCTAGTTCATACCTTGTGAAAAAATAATTTGAATTTGTGTTTTTTTTGTCGCTACAATAGCTCAATATGTCACTCCTTGCGACTGAGAGTAAAATGGAAGAAATCCGCGATTTGATTTTTAAAGAGGCCAAGAAAGAAGAAGAGATTGTGAATCTCTCTAAATTCGATGTCCAGGCCTTCACTGATACGCAGGATTTTTCCTGGACCCTCGACAACATTAAAAAAGAAGTTAAGACCGGCTGGAAGCTTTTCTCCGTGACTACGGATGAAGAGATCGTTGCAGCAGTACTCTTAAAAAAAGATGGCGACACTCTTTTTACGAAGAATACGCCTATCAAGATGGCCTTCCAGGGTAATGGATTCTCCCACCAGATTAAAGAGTTCTACGAAGTCGAAGCTAAAAAATTGCAAATCAATAAAGTCATTAATTATTGTCCGGTAGATAATTTTCGCATGATCGCGCTCAATGAAAGTCATGGCTACAAGCGCACCGGAAAAGCTTTTGGTCTTTCGAATAATATTATCGAATGGGTAAAGGTCCTATAAATCAACATACGGGAACTTGGTGTTCCCAATAGACGGAGGAAAAAGTCATGGCTAAGAAGACAACAAAGAAAGCTGCTGCTCCTAAGAAAGCAACTGCTAAGAAAGCTGCTGCTCCTAAGA
>CAZPFM010000334.1:0-3631 GCA_964585845.1 uncultured Bacteriovorax sp. | reverse complement strand
TTCCGATCACTGCGCTCAGTGTTCCTACGGCGATATTTGCCCTCGTTAAAACAGTCACTTGAACCTCCCTCGAGGCGTGTTACACTTTTTACATAAGATAAATCGCCTTCAACAAGTGAAGATCATTATGAACAAGATGTTACTGTTACTCTCATTTCTCATGCTGAGTTCTTTCGCCTTTGCGGCCGAAGATTCACTTTATAAATTCTCCTGGTTAGATAAAGACAAGGAGATCTACGTTCTTCAAAATCGAAAGTTCCGAAAAGATGGAAAGCTCTATCTCGGTGGTACCGGTGTGAAGACTATCAGTGGAGCCTTCATTGATTCCTACGGTGGAACTCTTCGAGGTGGATATTTCTTTTCGGAAGACTGGGGACTTGAACTCGTCTACGGAAAAAATTCCGGTTCTGAAAATAATACGGCCAAGGGTGTGAAAGAGCAGGGGACTGTTCCTTTTTATCGAAAGATCGACACCTACGCGGCAGGGATGCTGATGTGGTCTCCCTTCTATTCGAAGATCAACACTTTCAATCAAATTTTTTACTTCGATTGGATGTTAGGAGCAGGACTTGCAAGCATCAGTACTCTCGATAACCGAAATAAATTCGACACTGGTGCCGCCAACGAAAACACTCTCACTTCTGAGAGCAATATGGGACTCATCTGGAATTCTGGTCTTCGTTTCTACGTTTCTGAAAGTTGGAGCATCCGATTGGATTTCACAGGCCTTCATTACCAGGCGGATAAAACGAAGAAACTTGAGGGAGCATCCAATACGTCGAAGTCCAAGCAGCTCTTCAGTTACTACGATCTTGGTATCGGTTTAAATTACACGTTTTAATTAGATTTCATAAGAAAGGGGAACAGGATGTTCTCAAAAATCATTCTCTTGGCCTTCATCTTCAGTCTGCCGGCTCATGCTTCCTATCAGGGGGCGGAGCGGATCTACGGCAAAGGAAGTGTTTCGCTCTCAGGTTATAGAAGACTCATTCTTGAACTTGTGGACGGTGGTTACCACTACTCGGCGATTCCCTGGTTAAAAGAGTACATGGTTAAAAATAGATCTCTGGATTCAGAACTCGAAGAAGCCCTGGATAAAATTATCTTTGCCGCAGGTGTGAAGCCTTTTGAGGCCCTTCCGGAACAGATCCTTCAGCGCTCAAAGTCCGGGAACATTAAGTATGTCCTGGCAAAGAGACAGTTTAAGAAGGGGAATACGAATGCGGCCCTGTCGACACTTTCTGGTGTGAATGCGGATCACTCCTCCTATCCTTTCGTCGCTAATCTCCGGGGGGCCATCCTCTCAGAAGAAAAGAAATTCAATGAAGCTCTTTCGGCATTCAAGGATTGTGTTAAATCTTCCATTAGTGCTGCTAAGGATACAGACTCGGTCATTCAGAAGGAACAATTCTTGATGAACCGGGATGTCTGTGTGGCCGGCGAGGCCCGTGTGATGTTTGCGGCCAGACAATATAAAGAGGCCGAGCTGCGTTACCTTGATATCTCAAAAGATGCCTTCATCTGGCCCGAAATTCTCTTTGAAGAAGCATGGACCTCTTACTACCTGAAAAACTACAACCGAACACTTGGGAAACTTGTCTCTTACCGCGCTCCGGTTTTTGATTTTATTTTTAAACCTGAGGTCGAAGTTCTTCGCGCGCTGACTTTCTTAAAAATGTGCCTTTTTGAGGACTCAAAGAAAACAGTGGATGACTTTTACTCTGAATTACTGAATCCTTCCCGGAAACTTCGGAACTATATCCTGACCCATGGGAAGAACTATCGCCACTTCTACAATCTCATGGCCGAACATGAGAGCGCGAAGTCCTCTAACGACACTCTTATCTCTTCGATCCTAAAGTCCATCCGAAAAGATGCGGCCTTCATCGAACTCAAAGGGGCCCTCTCTTCTGCAGTTGCTGAATACAATGAGCTCCGGAAGCAACCCCGGACTTCCCTTCGGTCCAATCTTCTCCGAAACATTAAGCTCGTGATGGAAGAGTACCGGACACTTATCGGTGCCTACGTCCGTGCCGGGATGGTGGGTAAATACGCCGAACTTTATTCAGCTTTCCAGGGCATGAGTTATATCAAACTTGAAACCCTGTCCTTAAGAAAGGAAAAGCTCTACCAGTCCGAAACACAAACCGGACAAAAGCGTGGAGACGTCCGTTACATCGATCGAAATGATAAGCAATATTTCTGGAACTTTAACGGAGAGTTCTGGGCCGATGAACTCGGTGACTATGTCTTTGCTCTGAGGTCCGAATGCTAAAACTTCTTCTCTTCTTACTCATCACGACTCCGGTCCTGGCACAGAAACTGAGCCTTGATGACCGCCGCGCGAAGATTGTCTCCATTGTTAATGAGGAACTCTCAGAAGTTAAACGCCTGGCCCGCCAGCAGGAGTATAAAAATCCTGACACCCTTTTGAGGATTGCTGAGCTTTATCTAGAAAAGGCCCGGCATTATCGGGAAGCGGAAAATGACCGCTACCTCGGGATTCCCATTGAGAAGAGACGAAACCTCAAAAAAGACGATTATTTTAAACGATCCTCCAGCCTTTTTTCTCTGGCAAACAAAGCGGCCCTCCGGGTCGCAAAGCTTTTTCCACGCTATTCAGGAATTGGGGAAGTTTATTACATCCTCGCCTATAACAATAAAGAGCTTAATAACCACAAGGCCGCTCAGAAATACTTCTCCCTTTCTTTTAAGAAAGCGCCCAAGAAATCCAAGGTTAATTACAAAGCGAAGCTCGCTCTTGGTGAGTATTACTTCAATGATCATAAGTACAAGCAAGCCATACCTCTTTACGAAGATGCTCTCCGCCACATCGATGAGAAGTGGTGGACCAAGGATGCCTTTAATCTTGCCTGGTCTTACTACCGCACGAGAAATTACGATAAAGCCATCTCTCTTATGAAAACCGTGCACGAGAAGAGTGCAAATCAAAAATATGTGGACATGAGAAGCTCGGTAGAGCGGGATATTGGTATCTTCTTTGTAGACGCTAAACGGATGGATGATGCCATCCGATTTTATGAATCCAAAGGTCTGAACTATACTGAACAGTTTGTGAAGATCGCTCACGGGATTATCTCCCAGGGGCGTTTTGCCCAGGCCGAGTCTCTTTTAAATGAGGCCGCTAAAAACGAAAAAGACAGAAGCCGCAGAATCGATATCTACGTGGCCCAGCTTGAACTCTTCGATAAATACAACAAAGACACTCAGCATTTAAGAGTCTCCCGGGAGCTCGTCCGTCTTCATAAAGAGTCTCCGCTTCCTGAAGATTACCTCAAAGCCTTGATTTATCAGGTGGATAAAAAAGCGGCTGAACTTCAGAAGGCAACGGCTTCGAATATCTACGCCAGTGTTCCGAAGACCAAGCGGATCAAGGCCCGGCAATCTATTGCTTACTTTGAGCTCTCAAAAGATCTTCATCCCAATGAGGTAGCAGAAAAAACTTTCTTCCAGGGTGAGACGGCTTATTCCGCGACTAATTTTAAGGGCGCTCTAGCTTACTATGTGAAGGCCTTTGATCTGGCTAAAGAGAGTAAAAACTCCAATATCATTAAACAGAGTCTTGAAGGAATGCTCTCTTCTTTGGCTCAGCCAGGTCTGAATCTTGCGG
>CAZPFM010000333.1:0-3634 GCA_964585845.1 uncultured Bacteriovorax sp. | reverse complement strand
TCCCAACAAGAGACATGAATTGAAAGTAATAAGTGTCACCTGGGCGGCAAGGGCCAATTGCTCTGCTGGATAAACAAAAATTCTTCGGCGGCTGTTTTTGTCATACCAGAGTAAATAGTCCTTCCGGAGAATAATCCATAGGACCACGATTGTCCCAAGCCAGAGGAAAACATCGGCCAGGTTAAAGACATAGAAAAAGGGGCCAAACTTAAAAGGAATAAAATCCCGGGTGGTTCCGATGGAAAGCTTATCTATCACGTTCCCGATGAGGCCTCCCATCAGGGTAGAGACGGCCATCTTAAAATACCGAGCGCGCTCTGGAAGGACGTAGAGGAGGAGAAGATAGATCGTAAAGAGAAGTGCCCCGACAGATCCAAGGGCAACGACCCGGATTTCATCTGGACCACCGGCAAAATAGCCCATGATGAAGCCACGATTGTAGTAGAGAGTGGGTGAGGTTTCGGCCAGTCCCTTGGTATACTGGTCAATCAGAAAGACCGTGACAAATATGCCAAAATTCAACCAGTAGCTCTTTTTCATGGCATATCTTATCGTCATATATTTCAGAATGTTGAGGCAAGTAGTGGATTTTGGTTGTCGGGAACTTTTAGTTTAGAATCTCGCGGGTTTTGCCGATTAAGATAACTGTTAATCGGAGGCCACGTGAGAATTCAAATTCTAGCCATTGGACTAATCGCTACTTCATCGCTCTGGGCAGGTCCTCGTGAAGACGCTTATAAGATGCATAACCGTCTGACTGGAACTCCCCCCTCAACGGATGTTCTTTTGGAGATGGAGCAGCTCATCTCTCAAAATAACGCTGAAGCCGCCGCAAGGCTTGCGATGGAGAATAAAAACTTCATCAATATCGTTATTAAAAACTGGGCCAAGCCATTCTCCAATAGAGAACAAACCTCCCGGGTTGAACTCAACGACTATGCGGCCACCATCATGGGTGCCGTAAGAGATGATATCCGTTTTGATAGAATCTTATATGATGACATCCTCTACACCGTGAGCGGTCAGACTGCTGTCTATTCATCCACTGATAATACTCATTATAAGTCTGCAGAAGATTCTCTGGTTGATTTCTCCTCGGCCCTGACTCAGGTTCAGCAGTCCAGTCTCACTGGACTTCCCGCTATGGCGACTTCCGGAGTTCTCACCACCCGTGCAGCGGGGGAATCATTCTACAGCGCTGGGACGAACCGTCGGGTGAACCGCTACACATTCATGAACTATCTCTGCCATGATTACGAAGATCTCCATGACACATCCATCCCGGATTATAAGGTCCGCCGAGACGTGGAAAGAAATCCGGGTGGTGATAGCCGAACCTATAAGAACACCTGTGTGGGCTGCCACGCCGGTCAGGACTCCATCGCTGGTGCCTACGCCTTTTATGATTTTCCAACTAATAAGCTTGAATACAATCCGGGCTCTGTTGCTCCCAAGATTAATGCCATCAATAACTATAAAGATGGTCACCAGGTCGTCGATGATTCCTGGTTTAATCTCTGGAAAGTGGGTGTGAACTCATCCAAGCTCGGCTTCCGTGGATCCACTCAAGGAAATGGGGCAAGGTCTTTAAACGCCATGCTCACTAAGTCACAGGCCTTCTCTCAGTGTATGGCAAAAAAAGTGTTCAAGCTTGTCTGTAAGAAAGATGCCATCAATACAGATGACGTGAACTTTGTCAGCTCACAGGCCCAGAGTTTTGAAACTGATTACAGCCTCCGGACTCTCATCGCTAAAACCTCAGCAGGGTGTTTGATCAATGAAGACTAAATTTCAAATGAAGCTCACCGTCTTCTTTTTACTGGGAGTGATTCTTTTTACATTCACTCACTGTCTCTCTAATGCTCCGATGGAAGGGGATGCCAGCCGAAAGCCGAGCTCCTTTTCCAATGTGACTCCGCCACCAGAGCCTAAGACACCTGAGGAAGTGATCAACATGGCCCAGGTGGAAATCGGTGTGAAGACCTTTGAGGAAATCTACCAGAGTTTTTCGGCCGTCACTGGTGTTCCGGAATCCAACTCTTCAGTACTTAATATCTACCGGAACGTCGCTGACTCTCTTCCAACTTCAAGTGACGTAAAAGGTTTTCTCCCTTCAAATCAGGTGGCCATCGCAAAGCTTGCTGCAGAATTTTGCCACGAGCTTGTTGAAGGTCGGGGTGACCGGGCCGGGATCTGGCCAAATTCTGATTACAACGTCACCCTCGCTAACTTTAGTAGTGCTCGCAGAATGGATGTGATTCAAAGAATGCTTGATGCTTTTTGGGGCATGGGTGTGGTGTCTGATTCAGAACGGGACATTGCTGAAGCTGAACTTTTTGATCTTATGGCGGTTCTCGAGGCCGGGGAATCTATGACTTCCGCCGGGAGCACCAGGAAAGTCATGAAAGGTGCTTGTTCCGTCGCTCTCTCCAGTGCGTATGTTGTCATGTATTAAGAGGAAAATATGAAAAAGCAAAACGAAGAAACAGAGATTGAAGTCCAGGCAGAAGAAGAACTTAAACCCATGAGACACGAAGGGCACACCCTTCACAGTCGACGGGATTTCCTGGCCCAGGGATTTCTGGGAACCATGGCCTTCACTCTTGCGCCGACCGCTCTCTCTCTTGCCAGTCGAAGTGCTTTCGGGGCCAACGACTGTCCGGATCAGACTTCATTTGCCAACCTCACTCCCATCATTATTATCGAACTGGCCGGCGGAGGAAATCTTCCGGGATCCAACGTTATGGTAGGTGGGCAGGGGGGTCAGGAAGATTTCCTGGCTAGTTATGATAGCCTTGGTCTTCCTTCTGATATGCATCCTTCTAAAGCGGGTCAGTCAAATAATGAGCTTGGTCTTGTCTTCCATAATGATTCTGGAATCCTCCGGGGAATTCAGAGTGTGGCCTCCACTGCGACCCGGGCCAATGTGGATGGATCGATTTATTGTACGGTTTCAGGTGATGATACCGCCAATAACCAATTTAACCCAATGTACTGGCTCAATAAGGCCGGTGCTAAAGGCTCTGTGAACCAGATCGGTGGAGCGACTCGTTCTATGTCACCGGCCGACTCCGTCAACCCGGCCATTGCACCGGTTAAGGTGACTAGTAATCGGGATGCCATGAACCTTGTGAGTCTTGGTGGACGTCTTGATACTTACTCAGGCAGCAAGATTGATACGATGATGGATTCCATCGCAAAACTCTCTCAAACGAAGATGGATTCTGTTCCTCGGCGCTCGCTTCCGGATGTGATCCGGAATCTTTTGGGTTGCAGCTTTGATCAGACTAAAAAGCAAGTGCAGGACTTCTCTCCGGCAGCTCTTGACTCAGATTCGGATAATCTTGCGACAACTGTCTTCAGTAGAATCGCTAACGCCGGTATCCGCGATCGCGTTCGACCTATCTCGAAGCTTGTCATTGATGGCTACGTGGGTGTGGGAACAATTGTTCTCGGAGGCTATGACTATCACACCGGAGACCGCCAGCAGGGAGAAATTAAAGACTTCGAACTGGGCCAGGTCATGGGTGCGATCTTTGACCTTGCGGCCCGGAAGCAGAAAGATGTTGCGATTATCGTGATTACTGATGGTGGTGTATCCGCTAATACCGAGATCGATAATTCCGTTAACGGT
>CAZPFM010000332.1:1903-3639 GCA_964585845.1 uncultured Bacteriovorax sp. | reverse complement strand
TAATAAGTAACAGGCCGTCACTTTTAAATACCCTCCTTGGGCTGAAATAATTCATCCGGAGGTCATCCATGTCTAAGTCTGATAGTCCGGAAGTTCGAAAGTCACAGGGGGAGTGGAAGCTCCCGAGAGAAGAGTTTCGTAAACGCTTCCAGGAAAACTTCTTTGATCCCTATTTTGACAAGCACCGGGAGAAGATTTCTGACTTAGAAGAGATTGCCTGGAAAGCGTACACGGAGGGAAGGAAAGCTCCGGTTACTCAAAAGGCTAAAGAGGTCTCAACTCAATTTAAAGATCCTGACTACGACCTCAGTGTGGAGTGGATTGCTGCAAGAGAGGAGATTCTTAAAGCTCAGAAGCTGTATGAAGATCCAAAAAGAAAAGACTCTGTTTTACTCATCCAGGGCTCTCACCGCAATGACATGACCTGCCCGGGGGAGATCTCCAAAAGTTCCCGCATCCTGGACCACGCTCAGAAAATTCTGAACGAGATGGGGGTGGAGGTTCAGGTCCTGGATCTCTCACATCTTAATTCGGAGTATGGAAAAAAGATCCATCCCTGCAAAGGCTGTGTCTCCACGGCCATGCCTCTTTGCCATTGGCCTTGCTCCTGTTACCCAAATCATTCTTTGGGCCAAGTTCAGGACTGGATGAATGAAATCTATCCCATGTGGGTGAAGGCCCATGGTGTTTTTATAGTTACACCAGTCTACTGGCATCAGTCTCCGAGTGCTCTTAAGCTTATGATCGATCGCCTCGTCTGCGCTGATGGTGGAAACCCTGACCCCACAACCACCCAGGGGAAGGATCCTAAACTTGCTAAAAAAATTGAACTTGATGGTTGGGATTACCCCCGGCATCTTGAGGGCAGGGTGTTCTCCGTGGTGGTTCATGGAGATGCGGCAGGACTCGAGGATTCTAAAAAGGTTCTTTGTGATTGGCTGGAAGAAATAAAGCTTATTTCATCAGGGGCCGAAGGAAAGCTCGATCGTTACGTGGGCTACCTTAAGCCCTATGCCACTAGCCATGAAGCTCTAGATGAAGACAAAGATCTTTTTCAGGAGATTGAGAACACTGCCCGAGCCCTGGCCCTTAATATTAGGGCGAAAAGAGAGGGCAAACTCAAGAGTCTTTCGCCTGACTTCCATGACCCGCGACCTAAGTAAATTCAATATTAAACTTTATATTTTCAGGCTAAGATGATGTCGTATGCAGAAATCAAAACATGCGTATGGACTCTTCCATTGGCCAGTTCTCTTCCTGGGCTTTCTTGCGACATATCTTGTGGCAAGCTTCGTTCATAATACTGGTGTTAAAGATGAAGAACGTCGTTTCAATGATGCCACTCAGGACATCATAAGAAAGATCAAGACACGTTTCGCTCGTTATGAGAACAGCCTCATTCAAACCAAGGCCTTCATTGTCAGTTCGACAGAAGTCTCCCGTGCAGAATTCAAACGTTATTTCGAAAGCACTGAACTTCTTCTCCGTTATCCGGGACTTCTTGGACTTGGATATGCCGAAAGGGTCAGCGCAGAAACCGAAGATCAGTTTGTAAAAGACCAACAGAAAGAAATACCTGGATATAAAGTCTGGCCTCAGTCAGACGCAGAGTTCAAGTTTCCTGTAAAATTTATCGAGCCTCAGGGAGAGCATCATGAAGTTCTCGGGTTTGATATGTTCACTGACTTCAATCGTCGTAAGGCCATGCTGCAAGCGATTGAAAATGACACTGTCGT
>CAZPFM010000332.1:0-1893 GCA_964585845.1 uncultured Bacteriovorax sp. | reverse complement strand
CGTCATGAGCACCCGAGTTAAGCTCGTTCATGATGAACATAGAAAAAAGAGTCCATCCTTTCTCATCTATGTTCCCCATTACAGAACATTAAGCCCTCTAACAAAAAGCGAGCGCAGATCAGAAATCCAAGGTTTCATCTACGCTCCTTTCAGAACAGAGGATCTATTCGGGGCCATCTTTGCTGAAGAAAGAATTCTGGTCGATTTCCAGATCCTCCATGTGCGTGAGGGTAAGGAAACGATAGCCTATAACTTTCAAGAAATATCTCCAGTGGCCAAGAAGCCGATCCTGGCCACTAAACCTTTAAGTATCTTTGGTGAATCTTTTAAGATTAATATTTCGTCTCTTGAAAGCTTCCATCATAGAGGTTACCGATACGGAACAATTTTTGTCGTCATAAGCGGGATTCTCGCTACACTCTTTTTATCATTCATCGTCTACCTCAACCATCAAAGGGCCTTTGAGAAAACAGAAGAAGCCGATGCTCTTAGACTCAAAGAGGAAGATCTCAAAAAGGCTTTAAACTCCCGGGATCAGTTTCTATCCATTGCTGCACATGAACTCAAGACTCCACTCACTTCATTGCAGTTACAGGTTCAATTCGCTGAAAGCTCAAGTGCAAAGTTTGGCCTTCCTACGCTGGAAAAATACAAAAGATTTCTAGGGCTCTGTGAGGATTCGGTTCTTCGTCTCATCCTGCTGGTAAACGATCTTTTAGACATTAGTCGCATCGACTCAGGGAGACTTCAGTTTAATTTTTCACCTGTGAAACTCTCATTCATTCTGAACAAGATCTTAACACTTCTTGAAGATCCCCTCCGAAACTCTGGCTGCCAAATCTCAACAAAGATTCAGTCTGATTTGATGGTGATGGGTGATGCCTATA
Source organism: uncultured Bacteriovorax sp. (assembly GCA_964585845.1). Lineage (GTDB taxonomy): Bacteria > Bdellovibrionota > Bacteriovoracia > Bacteriovoracales > Bacteriovoracaceae > Peredibacter. Next base: position 1,006 of record CAZPFM010000332.1, on the reverse strand, counting down.
AACTCGAACAGGTTTTTTCCAATCTTTTGATGAACACGGTTAAATACGCTCCAGGCTCTCCCATTTCCATCGAATTAATTAAACGTAAGGGCATGGCGCGGATTATCTACACTGATAATGGGCCAGGGATCAGTTCTGATTTAAGGGAAAAAGTTTTCGAGCGATACGAGAGGGGAGATCAGTCGGATGCGATTCAGGGCCTTGGATTAGGTCTCTACATTTCTCGGGAGATCATCAGAGCACATTCAGGATCTATCTTTTTAAGTGAGCCAGAGGAAAGGGGTGTCCGGTTTATAATTGATCTTCCCCTTGCGGGTGAGATCGAGGAATCCGAAGTTTAAAAACGGTACGACCAGGATCACTCTGAACTTCAATCTCTCCACCATGCTCTTGAGCAATTTCCTGAGAAATATTAAGCCCAAGTCCTAATCCACTTATCTTTTCATCCCCCTGAGCACGTTCAAAGCGCTGAAAAATCCGTTGCAGGTCCTCTTGTTTGATGCCTGGACCATGATCGATGACGGAAGTGATGACTTCATCTCCCTTCTCTTCGACCATTACTTGCAAAGGAGGTTTTCCATATCGGCCGGCATTTGAAAAAAGGTTTTCTAACACCTGTTGAATCCGACTCTCGTCCCAGAAGACTTCAAGACTCTGAATTGTGATTTTATTTTGAACTTCGAAAGCTGGATACTGATCCCTGAAGTTTTCTATGACGTCATTAATAAGATTTAAAAGATTGAATTTCTCTCTTCGGATCGTAAAACGTCCCGTGTTGATTCGTGAGAGGTCGAGCATATCGTTAATTAGATGCTCGATGCGGTTGATTTGTTTTAGCTGAACATTGAGAAATTTTTCAAGCCGAGGATCATCCTGTTCGCTAGTTAAGAGCCTTCGCATTTGAAGTTGGGTCTGAAGCTTCATGGCCGTAATGGGAGTCTTAAGCTCGTGAGAGGCCATGGAAAGAAACTCATCCCGGGATTTAATAGCAAGGTTATGTTCAGTC
>CAZPFM010000331.1:2283-3658 GCA_964585845.1 uncultured Bacteriovorax sp. | reverse complement strand
AATTGGTATTTCATCTTTGAGGTGGGACGATTTGCGGAGCTCCTCCGGGTGAGACTGCCTGAGCGCACAGAGCAAGATGATGAGTTCTCTTCTGAGGAAGAGTTCATGTTCAATCGTTGGACAAACTCTGAGTTTGCGGATGTCTTCATGAAAGAACTCAATCGGAGTAAAACCTTTCGAAAAGCGGCGGAGTTGAGTCTTGGAAAACTTCAGGAGCATCTTCTGAACTTTGCTCATCGGCATATTGAAAAGTCCGATGCTACCGAGGGTTTCTACCGGGAACAGACTTCCTTAGGAGAAAGGAAGGTCGGAAAGAAGTTTCTTAAGCCTCTGGTTACCACTCTCGAACTCGATCGCAAGCAGCTCTCTCTACGAACATCATCTCTCAAAGAAATGAAGATCCACAGTGGCCGGATTGAAGAAGCTCTAAAAAATATCCGGAGATATTCTCCAGACTCATGGGTTCGCTTTAGTTTCTTCACTGACACAATTGTTCCCATAAAAAATAAAGAATTTGTGAGCTACTCACACCAGGCCCTTCCCGGGTATTCGATGATCAACCTCTATGACCGGGATGATGTTGATCTCCTGGATGATCTGATTCATGAGAATGGTCATCATCATCTAAATGCTTATTTGAATCTTGAGACTCTCATTGAAGAGCCCGAGGATCAGATCTTTTTCAGTCCATGGCGGCGAAGCTTAAGACCTCTTCGCGGAATCTACCACGCCTACTTCACTTTCTTCTGGGCCTTTAAACTTTTCCAGGATTTTGTCACAAATAAAGACTTTGATTCGGCTAATTTCACAGCTTCTCAGAAAGAGAAAATGATCTGGCGGATGATCGAAGAGTATTGGATGTTGAAATACACCTTTGAGGATCTCAAATGGGCGAAGAAAAAAAAGCTTATTCACCCCAAGGGATGGGAGATCGTGAGTGAGCAGCATCGAATACTTAAAAAGTTTGATACTAAGATTTCAAAATTTGAAAAATCACTTAAATCACATCGAGGTTCACTCACCGAGCTCAAAAAAGAGTTAAAGAGTGCGAAATCCCGCTACTCCTTAAAGTAATCGAAGCTCGCTTTGCATTTGATTGGCCGGCATAAGATCCCCTTTGGAAGCTGCTACCTTAATCCCTTTCTGAAAGACCTCTTTGGCCTTCGCTTTATCACCGAGTCCCGCGTAAGCTTTTCCGAGTGCAAGGTAGGCCACAGAGTATTTTTCGTCTACGGCGATGACCTTTTCTAAGTGATCCCGGGCCTTCTCCCAATTTTTCTTCTCAACAGCGATAGACCCCACCCCATAATTAGCAAGGGTATCCTCTGGGTCGATCTCAAGCACCTGAAGAAAGAGGCTCTCTCTTTCTTCCCAT
>CAZPFM010000331.1:0-2273 GCA_964585845.1 uncultured Bacteriovorax sp. | reverse complement strand
GAGTTCTTCCTTGGCACGCTTATCGGATGCCTCTTTGCCAAATCTAGCAAATGACTTCAGCGTTGCCTTGGATTTTTCCTCCTCGGCTTCCTCGATCTTTCCCAACTTCATAAGATAGAGAGACTTATTCGTGTGGGCCATCACTGAATCTGGATCAACCGAAGCCAGCTGATCCATCAGAGAAATTGCCTCAGGGTAACGGTCGAGACGACCCAGCATAACTCCCAAAGCTTCATAGGAGTCAGAATGTGTGGGATCAAGCCGGATGGATTCTTTAAAGTATTTTTCAGCAAGGTCCAAATCATCTTTTCTGAACTCTTCAGCGCCGGCAAAGAAGAGCTCCTGGCTCTTGGCCGTTGCTCCTCCCTTAAGATAAGGAAGATAATGAACGGTACCGCTGAATTCTTTTTCAGAGAGAATTCCATGGATAGGTCCTCCTTCAAGACGAAAATCCCTAAGGACTTTAGCCTGAGAGAAGAATCTCCCATTCCACTTAACAGAAGCCTCGACCTCTCCGATCTTCTTATCCTCTAATTTTATCGCCCCGGAAGAAAGCTCAGATTCTGTTTCGATGAGGACCGGACTATAGGCCGCTCCCCGGTGAGTGGCTATCTTGGAAACTGTTTCCTGGCCTGGATAGCAGCCTTTTTTTAAAGAGACCGAGAGATCATAGAGCAGGGTCTGATTGATGATTTCTTCTTTGAAGCTTTCTGCGCTGAATTCCGGATAACCCGTAAGGACTCTCCAGGTGTTGATAATTGAAGTGGAAGTCTCTTCTTCATTTAGGAGAGCTTTCGGTGAAAGGGAAGCAGGCTCATCGAAAAGAATCCCTGCATACCCTTCTTTTTGAGCAGGAAAAGTGAAAAACCATCTCTCAACCTTCCCTTCTTTAATCTCCACATCCTCAGCGACAAGAAAGCGGTTGAGCCTCTCCTGAGCTTTGGCTGCCAGGGAAGGCGCAACGAGATAGATGAACTCCTTATCTTCTCTCAGAAGCCATCCGTAACACTGAACGCGTCCTTGAGGATCAAGAAAACTCACGAGGTGAAACGATTTATCCTGGAGAGTTTTTACATCAAAGGTCGACTGGGCCGAAAGAAAGCTCTCGGCATCAGGACCTTGAAATATAAAAGATGAAAAATTAACGGAGAAGTGGCCACCGCTAAAGCGTGGATGGTTCAGCATGATTTAAAGAGAAAAAGATTCTCCACAACCGCAGGTGTTCTTCGCATTGGGATTCTCAAACACGAATCCTTTGCCATTGAGCCCGTCTTTAAAATCAAGAACGATGCCCTTGAGATAAATGAGAGATTTCGGGTCCACCAAAACTTTGACTTCATCATAGCTCAAAATATTATCTTTCTCTTTCTGCTCACTAAATTCGATTTTGTAGGAAAGACCGGAGCATCCACCGCCGATAACGGATAAACGCAAACCTTTTGTGCCATCTGGGTTTTCCTCTTTCATGATCGTTCGGATCTGATCGAGGGCCTTGTCGGTGACTGTGATAAGTGACTGTTCCATAAAGCTTTTTCCTGATTTGAGAGGCAATCTAACAGATAATTTACCACATTTTCAAACCCCAAGGATGCCTTAAAATGCTAGAGGGATTTGGTTTATCAATGACTTAGAATTATAATGTGGAGATCAAAGGATTGATCGATGCCTGTGGTTCTTTATCATTACGTTCACTGCCCCTTCTGTGTCAGGGTGCGCTTGGCCTTAGGATTTCTTAAAGTCCCTTTTGAGTCCATTGTCCTCCCCTACGATGATGAAAAGACCCCCAAGGAGCTTACGGGAAAAAAGATGCTCCCTATCGCCGTGATCGATAAAAAAGTCATCAACGAGAGTCTCGATATCATCAAGGCCATCGATCCCGGAAATCTCCTTCAGTCCCCAGCCGTGGAAAATAGTCCTCATTTTTCTGAGTTTGAAGAAATGCTCAATAAGCTAGGTTCCGATATCCATTCACTGGCCATGCCGGTTTGGATCTGGACGCCTGAGTTTTCAGAGAGTTCAAGGAAGTATTTCCAGACGAAGAAGGAAGAAAAACGAGGACCCTTCCGTGAACTTTATTTTAACAAAGAAAATTACATACGGAATTTACGGCCCTCTTTGGAAAAGATCGCTAAGGATTTGAAACCATTCTACCGATCGGAGAGCCTGAGCTTATACGACATCATGCTGGCAGCTCACCTCTGGGGCCTTTATGTGGTTCCGGAGTTTCAGTTTCCTCCGGAGGTTCACACTTACCTCCAGAGAGTGAAAGAGAG
>CAZPFM010000330.1:0-3660 GCA_964585845.1 uncultured Bacteriovorax sp. | reverse complement strand
GTTTCCGGCGGAAAACTCGCCGCCGCTTCTGCTAATGCAGGAATTCTCGGTGTGATCGGGGCCGGCTCCATGAGCCTTGAGGTTTTAGATCAACAGATCAAAAAAGCCCTCGCTCTCACGAATCATCCCGAAAGACTCGCTGTGAATGTTCCCCTCCTCTATGAAAAATCCAAAGAGCAGATAGAAATCGCTCTCAAAAATAATATCCAGATTTTTATCACCTCGGCGGGTTCTCCAAAGACCTATACAAAGTGGCTTAAGGATCAGGGAAAAATCGTAATCCACGTCACTTCATCCCCAGAGCTTGCTCAAAAATGCGAAGCTGCTGGATGCGATGCTGTTATTGCAGAAGGCTTCGAGGCCGGAGGGCATAATGGGCGGGATGAGATCACCACCATGGTCCTTATTCCTGAGGTAGTAAGAGCAGTTAAAATTCCCGTCATTGCGGCCGGTGGGATCATCAATGGAAAATCCATGCTCGCGGCCATGGGTCTTGGAGCAGCAGGTGTCCAAATGGGGACTCGCTTTGTTGCAACTCTTGAATCAAGCGCTCACGATAATTTTAAATCGGCCATCATCAGTGCCAGGTCAGACAGCACTATGCTTATGATGAAAAAGGCCACACCTGTTCGTCTTTATAAAAATAAGTTTTTCGAAGAGATCCGTGAACTCGAAGAGAAAGGGGCGAGCAAAGATGAACTCAATGCCCATCTCGGAAAGGGGCGCGCCCGGCTTGGGATGCATGAAGGGGACATGGATAACGGAGAAATTGAAATTGGTCAGGGTGCGGCCCTGGTGGATAAGATCCAGACCGTTCAGGAGATCGTCACGCAGACCATAGAGGAATATAATGAGGGAAGAGAGTCACTCCCCTCATTCATGTTAGAGTGATCTTTCGAGAGCCGCGATGCGATCTTCAAGAGGAGGATGAGTGGAAAGAAAACTCATAAATCCCTTCTTGGATGAAATCTTCATGGCCTTTAGGCCTTCCTGAGTCTCATCGATGAGACCGGACTTCTGCTGGAGACGCTTTAAGGCCGCCACCATCTTATGTCGACCTGCAAATTGCGCCCCACCTTTATCTGCCCGGAACTCCCGAACCCGTGAAAAGTAGGCCACAACAAACATTCCCAGAAATGAGAAGAAAATTTCAAACACCATGGTGGTGATGTAATAAGACAAACCGGTATTCACTGGGCGATCTTCATCGCTATTCCCAGACATTGCCTGTTGGAGAGCGAAGGCCGCAATCCTTGCAAGAAACATCACAAAAGCGTTAATCACACCCTGAATCAGGGCCATCGTCACCATGTCACCGTTAGCAATGTGAGCGACTTCATGGGCAAGAACACCTTCTACTTCTTCAGCATTCATCTGCTGCAGAAGACCTTCTGATACAGCAACCAGAGAATTGTTCCGGGAAGGACCGGTAGCAAAGGCGTTTACTTCCGGAGAGGGATAGACACCCACTTCCGGCATTTTAGTCAGTCCTGCTGCACGAGCGAGAGTGTGAACCTTTCGGACAAGATCTCCATAAGGGCCGCGATCATCTACGATCTGAACCCCCATCATCATCTTGGCCATGAATTTCGACATAAGAAGCGAGATCCCGGATCCTACAAAACCCCAGATGAGGCAGAAGATAAGGAGGGCCGAGTAATCAATCCCGCTGGCCGTGAGGTATCCTCGAAGACCTAAGAGAGAAGTCACGATGGAAATCGTCACAACCACAAGAATATTAGTGAGCATAAATAAAGCGATGCGCTTAAACATTTTCAATCTCCCGAATGGATGATGTTTCCTTAAATTTGGGGTCAAAGAGACAGGAGTCAAGGTCAGGAAAACTATAAATAGATAATTACTCATTTTACAACCCGCGTCTTTAGCAAAGATCAACTTGGAAAAGGATAATTCTTATGCAATTTACTCAAGTGAAGGCACGTCGTTTGCGCATTCTGACATTGTCTGTCATCTCTTGCCGCATCTGCTCAGGAATTGCTACTGTTGAGAAAGAATTCAAAAGGAATTTATTATGAAAAACTGGATGTTTTTATCTCTTCTTTGTTTGGCCACCCAGGCTTTTGCCAACACCCCGGCGGCCTTAGAAGAAACGCTTTATTTCAATTATCAAAAACAAATTTTGCAGCCTGAAACAACTGTTTCAAAAAGTTTCCAGGTCTTTTCATCTTTTGAGCAGAAGATATTCGTAGATGCTCTCGAGACTCTCGTCACTGAAGGCAATGAAAATGCCATTGAGACTCTTCATAATCTCAATCCCTTTTACTACGACATCATCGAGCAATTGCGGATCGGTCTTTTAAGACTTAAAACCCGTCGGGCCCGAACTCTTTCCCGCTCTCTGGCCAATGAGATCGAGCTAAGCCTTCAGAGCAAGACGGCCGATCTTCGCCTTGTGTATCTCATTGCGGCCAGCGAAGCAGAGCTCAAAAGGGCCCGCCACTATACCATCCTTAGTCTCGCTCAGGAGTATCCTGAGTATGATGAACTTAACTTTGAAAAAAGAACGGCCTCTGCTGAAGCGGTCCGGGATCTCTTCTACCGCTCCCCTGCCCTTGAAGATGTCCTGAATGGTAAATACATCGGCGGCATTAAGCTCTTCATGTTCTGCCGAACCAATCGCCTTTATCCCTGTCTCATGATCATGAAAGATAAAAACAATGAACCCGTGAGAGATTCAAACGGGGAACTCTGGGTTCATAAGTCTCTTGCCAGTGCGAAAACCGGCTACCCAAGTTATAAAACTAACGGCAATACACCGGCCGGGATCATGACCATTGATTCAGTCATGCCAGTGGCCGATCAGCAGATTTCTTTTGGAAAATTCCGTCGACTCATTCTTGATTTCATTCCCCGCACGGATTCTGAAGAGATGCTCATGAGTGTTCTTCCAGAGACTTCCCGCCAGGAAGACTGGTGGAAACCAGGAACCGTTGCCCGGGATGTAGGCCGGAGTCTTTTCCGGATTCACGGCACTCTCAAGCGTAATGAAGATGAATCCTCTACCTTCTGGCCATTCATGCAGACCTCTGGTTGTATTGCTCAAAGAGAGAATACCTATGGGGATGTGACTTTCCAGGACCAGAGAGATCTTCTCGATATGATGATGCTCTCCATGAGTCTTAACCCAGAGTATTCAAATGAAACTAAGATCAAGGGACTCATCTACATTACCGAAATCGATTCGGAGAATGCTCCTGTGAGTCTTGCTGACCTCCACGCCAGAGGAATTCAATGAAAATTGGCCTCCTATCGGCCCTCCTGACCCTGTTTTCTTTTCATTCATTGGCCACTTCCCCGGATCTCATCATGGTCCAGGGGAAGTGCGAAAAAAAAGTCGTCCCTGACCGGGCGGCCATTACTTTTACCGCCGAAAATACTCACAAAGATCAGAAGAAGGCATTCACTAAGACCACTCAAGAGATTGAGGAACTTAAAACGCAGATAAAAAAAATGAAGCTTAAGGATTCTGTCCTTAAGTCAACAGGCTATCAGGTTCATCCTGTTCGGGAGTATGAGAAAGAGCGTCTCATCGATAAGGGAATGCGGGTATCCCTTTCTTTAAGAGTTGAAACTTCGGAGATTGAAAAAATCGGGGATACTCTTGCTCTGGCCTCAAAGCTTGGCATCAATCAGGTGGGA
>CAZPFM010000329.1:0-3663 GCA_964585845.1 uncultured Bacteriovorax sp. | reverse complement strand
CTCGCTTGTGTAGAAGTCCACGAGATCCATAGTGATGGTATAGACGGGAGCATTCTCTCCATTCTTAGGATTTCCGCCTTTTTCCCAACGTGAACCATTTTCCCAGTCAAAGATCGTTGAGAGATCGAGGCGACCGTTTTCTGTGTTCACTTCTTTCTTGTGATCCCAGGCGAAGATGTCGTGGGACATGAGTCCAATGACTCCGATGTCTTTAAGAAGGACGTCTGCGTGAAGGGGAAGGGAAATGATGGAAAGGAAAACGAATAGAAATCTCATAAGGCACCTCTGTTATTGGAGTTTAGTGTGCCAAACAGAAAAGCAGGTCGGCAAACAAATTATGAGTTCTTTTGCCGACGCAAGGAGTAAACGCACTCTGAAAGTGAAGGGACTTGGGCGAGTCTTGATTCAGGATTCTGAGGGATGGTTCCTAATAAATCCAAATCCCAGTTAGGGAAGAGCCTTCGGATTTCTTCCTCTGACACAGAGAAGGGAGGCCCCTCCATTTCACTCTGATCATAGTCATAGGCCACTAAAAGGATTTGTCCTTCAGGATTGAGCACTTTGGTGATGAGTTGAGCGTAACGAGTCCGCATCTCGATGGGGAGAGCGACAAGAGAGGCGCGGTCGTAGACAAAATCGTACTGGGGTTCTGGTGAGAGCTTAAAGAAATCCCCCGCGCTTAAAGTGATGCGTGGAATTGAGAAGTTTTTAAATTCCGCTGACTCTTCGATCTTTGGGGCCGGAAGATTATTTTCCACGAAGAATTCTTCGATCGCCTTCTCATAAAGCTCAATTCCGTGAACATTGAAGCCAAGTTTTGCCAGATAGAGGAGGTCGACGGATTTCCCACAAAGAGGAACGAGGACTTTTGAATCCTTGTTAAGACCAAATTGCGGAAGGTATTTCTCTAAAGAGGAATGAGGTTCGGCTTGATTAAAGGCCGTGCGACCTTCTTCCCAGGCCTTGATCCAGAATTCTTTTTCCATTGGAACTAATTATTGAGGATTTACTAAGGGATGTCATCCCCGGCGTAGCAGTAGCGGCTTTTAGTGGCGCGGATCTCTTTGAGCATCTTTTGGAGACTTTTAATCCGGCGATCCACAAAAGTGGCGTCATCCATCACATCTTCACATCCAAGCTCATCATACTCCCGGGGATACTGGCCTTGCTCAGAAAGCTTGTGGGCCTCGGCCCTCAGAACATTCAATTCCTCGCGGATCTGGCGCTCCTGGCGCTCAAGGCGGGGACATGGATCAGAGGGATACTCGCTGGCAAAAGCGTTTAAAGAGAGGGCTGTGAGGAGGATCAGGATTTTCATAATTTTCCTTTCAGCGGCCCGCGCAGGCGAAGTTCACCTTCGCTGAGAGAGCGATGATATCTGAGTTTAAAATGTCGGTGGATGTGACCTTGAGGATCTGAACGGAATCGGCCCAGGAGAGCTCACAGAAGCCCGTTTTGATGTAGCAGCCGATGTGGGAGTCGATTGCCCGCTGGTGGAGATCTGAGCAGCTTCGGAAGCTACCGTGGTTTCTTGCGATGTATTCCTGAAGACAGAGACGGATCTTGGGAAACCAGCGCTTAACCGCTTTAGACATAGAGGGCTCGGCCTTGCGGTACTTTTCACAAAGGCGGTATCCAAACTGAAGCGGGTAGCCGGAACTTCCACAGTGGTAATTGGCCTCAACTGTCTTATAGAACTCACAACTTCTGGACGATGGTCTAGAGGCAAAAACTGCGGTGGTGGTCAGGATAAAAAGGATAATGAATTTCATGGAGGGCTTATACGTCGAAGGGGGGAGAAGGTCACGGGGAGTGTAAAAACTTCAGGGACGGCCCATGGCCGCCCCTGTAAGAGAGGACTATTCGATGGTTAAAAGAACTTCAGTCACCTTCACATCTTTGATGTAGTAACCGTCGTCAACTTTCTTTGAGTAATTGTTAGTTGTGATGTTACAGCGACCAGTTTCCTTAAAGCTCATTCCCATGTCGATGGTCCAGCGAGCGTTATAGAAAGTTCCGCAAACGATCTCTTCGCCATTTTTGTTGTACACAACACCGTTGATGTCAGCGCTGTAAGAGAGACCAGGGATTTTTACGCGAACATCAGAGTAGTGAAGCTCATCGAACTTATAGTCAGAGATAGTGACTTCAATCCAGGCACGACCGAGCTCTTTATTCACACGGTAAGTTGTGCGGTAGAGTTCGAGGTCACGGTTATTTTTAAACTCGGTGAGCTTGATAACGTCGGCCGAGGCTACGAGTGAAGTGAGGGCGATAGCAAAAGCGAGAAGAGTTTTCATTTTCTTTTCCTTGTTCATTAAGAAACGGTTGATGCCCTCTTTATATTTTCCTTATAGGGAAAAGAGAAGGTATAGGGGCAATCTCCACGGATTCTTAACAGAGCCTTTGAAAAGCGTGTAATTACTTCATAGCAATATACTGATGCCCCAGATAATCCATCTTCAAGTACTGAGAAGTACACTTGAAAGGAATTTCGAAGCCGTGAGGCATCCGATCCGAGTTTCCCGTGACAAAGAGATAGCTGAATTTTCCCTCGAGGGCCCTGCCCAGAAGCTTAGAGGTGGTGATGAGATCACTCAGGCGGTCCATGAAGACCTTCAGGCGTCCGCTCATAGAATACCATTAGACGGGGGTGGCAAAGACGATGGTCTCGGCCGCCAGCATCTTTTCCACGATTAAAAGAAAGTCATCATCAGGTTTGTCGGGGTTATAGCTGTAGTGCTCGACCTTGCACTTCAAGAGATCGATGATTTCATAGTCAGAAAAAGGCAGACTCTCTTTTATGGCCTTAAGGGTGTTGGATTCTTCTCTGGCACTTCCAAGGATCACGATCACTTTTTTCACCAAAACCTCCCGGTGGTATGAGGAGGATTATGGTGGGGAAAAAGATTCTTGGATAATCGCTATTCTCGATGGAGCGATAGAGGAAAATGATGATGGAGAGGCTTGCCTACTGGCAAGCCTGGGTGGATTCAAGGACTCTTTGAGCATGCTCCAGGTCGGCAAAGCCCGTCCCGGTCATGTTCGTCTGTTTCTTGGCGTCGGCCACCACATACCAGTTCATAGTCACGGTGTAGGTGTCGATGTAGATCTTCCCGGTTTTCTCACCCGGATTAACGATCACACACTTACCTTCCGCCTCTTGTGAATCTTCTACTTCTTCATTTGAAGGGAAGTAGATGGTCTTGATCTTAACTTCATTTGGATCAGAGTTATCGAGCTCCACATCTTTAATCTCGCGCTCTTCTTCTTCTAGCTTCTTTGTTTCCTGAATTTCACAATTCGGATCAAGCTCGGCGTTGATGATGGCCCCTTGTTTTGAGTTGATACCAAAACCAAGGTAGAAATTAGTTTCAGGGTTAGCATAAGTGTGAAAAGCCTTTCCACCCGAGTTGAAAGTTGAAAAGTTACAACCTTTCACAGAAGAGGTTTCATTGGCCCGACTAATCTCTGCCTCATGATCAGCGATGATTTCTTCTTCACTGATTCGACCAGGGTAGGTGCGAGCGATTCCAATTTTATCTAAGAGCGAGAGATCAGAGTTACCGTGATAGATTGCTTCCGGGCCCGACTTCACATAATTTCGGTCCAGAGAGTAGTGCATGATGGATTCTGGATCGTAGGTGAGAAGATTATTTTCCC
>CAZPFM010000328.1:0-3678 GCA_964585845.1 uncultured Bacteriovorax sp. | reverse complement strand
CCAAAGTGTGACTGAAGCAGGCCAGCCCGTAACAGGCGCAGGTATGCCGCCGCACGGTCGCGCACAAGGTGGCGGGGGCACTCCGGGTACACCTGGCACATCGGGCACGCCGTTCGTACCTAACACGCCCATTGTCGTCTCAAATACCATACCACCTCCGGGCGCATTCATCCTCCCAGAACAAGACGGGTGGGTATACGGTGGCACCATGTTTTTCAGGACACAAGAGGCCGCAGACCGAGCACGTAGCCGCCGCCAAGCCGCAGGACCGAACCGGGCCATCGCGACACCAGGCACACCAGGCACATCGGGCAGCCCCATCCAACCTACGAATAACGTCTTCAACGGTGCCAACCCACAGCGCAACTCCAGCGTGAGCGGCTTCAAGCGTGATTACGGCCCCAACAATCCAGAGCACAACTTTGGTTACAGAGCGCTGCAAGATGACCGTGAGTTTCGACTCGCGACACACAGGGTGGCCAACAACCTTGGCATCCCTTCCCAATGGCTTGCAGACGTGATGGCGTTTGAAACTGGTGGCACCTTCAACCCTGCCGAGACGAACCGGGCGCTCAGCGGTGCAACTGGCTTGATTCAATTTATGCCCGACACAGCCCGAGGCCTAGGCACTTCGACTCGTGCGCTTGCTGGGATGACTCGTGCGCAGCAGATGCAGTACGTCGAGCGGTACCTACGTCCCTACAAAGACAAAATCCACACCATCACCGACATGTACATGGCCGTGTTGTTCCCAGCCGCAATGGGTGGCCAGCCTGGTGATGTTCTCTTTGAACGTGGCGGCAAGAACGGTTACGCCTACCCACAGAATGCGGGACTAGACCGCAACGGCGATGGGCGCATTACGGTGGAGGAAGCATCACGTTCCATCGGCCCCGCCGCTGGGCGACGCTACGAGTTCAACAGTCAACAAAGCAGTAACAACGAGGTGATTCACGAACGACTACATGCCGGGTGTCCGAGCTGCACAGCGTTTCAAAACGCTCAAGCGAGTGCATTTGTACCACACATGGGCATCGGTTAGAGCACTGTAGCTAAACGTCTGTGACGTAAAAGCCGCAGAGTGCCGATGTCGCTAATTAATGACTATGAGAGAAAGAACGACCCCCGTAACGATGCGAGGGTCGTTATCCCGCGAGTAAACGTGGCCCTCGACACGAGTGGGCTGAGTCTCTCAGGTGGCCAAGCAATGCTACCCCAGGAGCCTCGGCCCTCCGATGGTGGTGCCACGGCGGAAGAGTTGATGCAGCGACCGTTCCAACCATACGCTCCTGTGCCTGGAGTGTCGCCCCAACCTGGCCCTGATAGCGGCTTTGGTGAACTGCTTGCCAACAGCCAGAACCAGATTCAAAACGAGTTCAATTGGAGACGCAACACGCTGACCCAAATGGGTACGGTGCCTCTGTTCGATTCGTCCGTTGGTAACCCTTGGGTGCAGTCTCCTGGCATTGTAGCGCCTCGTCGCGACATGACTCCTGCGACACCCAGCCGACGCCTTCGTAGCCAGCTGGCCGAGATTACGGGCATCGACCCGCTCGCGACTGCACAAAGCAACGCCTTTACCAGCAGCAACAACATCCTGTCGAATCGCAACGGTAGCCGGGGCAGCGGTAGGGACCGACTCGGGGAGAAGATGCAGAGTCTCGGCTTCCGCAACGACAACTGGTTCACTCGGGGTGTCGCCAACCTTGCAGGCGTGGGTGGTGTCGTCATCAACCTGACTGACCAACTCAGCGACGCAACGGGTGGGTGGCTCTTTAACCAAACGCTTGGTCGTGCTTTATACGGTAGCGCTCAGGAATCTCAGCGACGTATTGAAGCTTCCCGCGCAGACGACTGGCTTTCACCCGCACGAGAGTTGGGTACGTTCTTTCTAGAACCCGCCCCTGGTGAATCGACCTTCGGCGTGTACGGCTCTGGATTGCCCGGTGCCATCAACATGGCGAGCGACTACATTCCCAACCTCATCACTGCCACAGGCCTGTCTGCGTGGCGTGGTGCCCGCACGATTAACTCTGCCCTACGTGGAGAAGAGTACGCCTACCAATGGGATGAGCCGCTGTGGAATGCGATGAACCCGCTGCAAAGCGATGAAGTGTACAGCTTTTTTGAAGACCCTAAATACTCACCCATCTCGGTGCGCCAGTTCATGCCTGAAGAGCTTGGCGAAGACGCAACCAACGCCGAGCGCATTGCAAGACGTGTCGCCGTCGTGAGCCTCGGTACGTTAGGCTTTCTGCTCGATGCGGGTCGTCCCGACATCGATACCCTAAGTGACATTGGGCGGTGGGCCAACCGTTCGTCTCGTAGTGCCGTCGGTGACGTAGGTGGCGCTGCAAGACCGTTTAGCACTCCCGCCCCTGGGCCATCCCTAAATCGTCGCGCACTCGTTGCTGGCCCTGACCAACGACTTATCACAGGTGGCCCCGGCCCTAGCCCGAACCAACCGCGACTCCCCGGCACGCTCGACGTACCTTTTAACCCTAGCGATGATGCGTTGGAGCTTGTGCCCTACCGCCCCATCCCGAATGGACCTGCAACGTCAGCCGCAGCCGATGTCGATTACGAAGTGTTGTTCACCACTCCTGATGGCGTGAGCGTTCAGCTGCCTCGTGACATTGTGCAGCGCGTTGATGACACATTGGACCGTGGCACTTCTGTCCTGTCTCAACCATTCCCCGACGCCCCCAGCGACCCGCTCATTCGTGTTGACCAAAGCGACCTCATTGATGATGACATGCGCCGTCTGGATGCCGAAGCCGAGACGGTACAAGGTCGCATCGATGAGACTGAGCTGCAACAACTGGAGCTTCGCCGCGCAGAGCTTGAAGACCTGTACCAGAACGCACGCACTCCTGAGGGTGACCTGGACCCGGATGCTGCACGGCGTGTGGTGGATGAGCTGCCTGAAGATGTGGCCACGCCCGAGCTAGAAGCTAAGCTCAATGAGGCGATTGAGTCTGGAGACATGGATGCTCTGGACCGCTTGATTCAAGAAGAGTTCGACGCTTTTGATGAGAAGCTTGCCAACCTGACGCAGCAGACTGATGAGCTTGCTGAAGGTGTGAGCGGGCTTGCAGATGCAGCAGATGAGGTCGCAGAAACGCTTCCCGACGGCGCGGACAGCTTGGCGCGTGCCGCAGATGAAGTACGACCGGTACGTCTTCCCGGCGAGGCTGAGAGCCTTGTGCGTCGGGCTGTGGACAGCGGTGAAATTGTGGCGACTCCCAACGGCTTTGTGCGTGCCGATGACGCCGTGACCGAGGCGCAAAAACGTCTCATCTCCACACGCCTGGAGCTTGACCAGATTAAACGCATCCCTGAAGGGTTTCGTAACGCTGCTGAACGGGCACGCTTCAGCGAACTTACTGAGCAGTTCCAATCACTACGCACTGAAATTGCGGGCAGACCTGTGCGCCCCATTGATGCGCCTGTGTCTCGCCTGGATGAGTCCCTTCCTGTGGTGTCGCAAGCATCGCTGACGCCCCCGGCTGACCCCGCCAAGCTCTACCAGTGGAGCCGCAACCTGCCCCCCGGCCAGCGCATCTATTTGCCCGATGTAGAATTTGACACACGCAGCCAGCGCGACCTCACAGAGTTGGCTAAGTTCTTTGGCCACGTCGATGCAGGTCGCAACGTTACGCTCAGTGGTGAACAGCT
>CAZPFM010000327.1:0-3684 GCA_964585845.1 uncultured Bacteriovorax sp. | reverse complement strand
ATTCCGAGAGCTTTCACCTGAGGCGAGGAAAATTGCGACCCGTCTTATTGGTACTCATCAGCTCAAAGAAGCCTATTCCTTGATCCTGGAAAACTTTAAGACTAAAGATCGAGATCTTCTTATCCTTACGATGGAAATATACCGGCGCTCTCAAGATACCCGGGGAAATCGTTACATCCGAATACTCGCAGAAAACAATCAGGACGAGGACCTCTCCCTAAAGGCCATCGAAACGCTGAGCGAGATTGGAAATTTCTTTGACCGAAACATCTTTAAAAAGCACCTTCATTCAAAAAGTCCAGCTCTTCGGAAAGCTTCTCTTAAGGGTCTTCACCGGCTGCGCGGGAAGCGCTCTCTTAAGTATCTGCGACAATCATTTATGAATTCGAAGGATCCCGGGATCCGTCGTTTTCTTATAGATCTTCTGGCCGAAGGCCATGGACCCGAAGAAGTGACCCTTCTGCTTGAGCTCTGGAGTAATGGGGTCTCCGAGGATGAGGACCGTGAGATTGAATGGATCCTCGGTGAAATGGATAATCAACGGAAACTCTTACCCATCTTAGATTCTTTCGGTAAAGCTTCCGAAGCTCTCAAACATAAATTGGTTATCCTCCTTAATGAAGTCAGCTCGGTTCGATGTTATGAGTTCTACAAAAGAGCTCTTCGCCAGGAGAAGAATCCTTTTCTACTAATGTCCATCATGGAAGCCATGGCCTACTATGACAAACCGGAAAGTATTCCTCTTCTTCGACAATTTATGAAAGATCCGGAGGATCTGCTTCACTACTATGCCTTTTCTTCCATCGTCCGGCACAGCTGCATCGATCTCACCGAGATCCTCGAAGAAGTGGCCCTTTTAAAACTTCCGGATGAACGGCATCATCACCAATTAATTTTAAGCGTCCTCGCTCAACAGAAAAGTCTCACTGATCTCACGACCTTTCTTCAAGCCTACGTTCTTTTAATGCTCAACTCTTCCCGGAGTGAGAACCGTTACCTGGCCTATATGGTGGTGGGGAAGTTTTATCTTCTCTTTGAGCTGCGTGGAGTTTTCGATATTTTCTTAGAAGAAAGAAGTGAACTTGTGATTGAAGAAGCACAACGGGTCTTTGGCGAGATTTTTGCGAAGGCCCCGGCCGCATTCATGAAGGCCCAGCCCCCAGAGTCAGTTATCAAGTCCCTTGCCTTCGTGAAAGGGATTAAAGTCTCCCCAAGCCTTCTCCATTCCCTTATCGATTCTCGGGAATGGTTCCTTGTGAAACACGTGAGTGAAATCCACCCTGATGATTTTAGGGAGTCTTTACTTTCCATTGTGGATCTGGGTCTTTTTGATTTTAATTCCCTGGAGTCATTCACCCTGACAAAATTAAGCTTTCCGGACTTCCTCTTCCTTTGGAACAAAGCACCTGATCGACCGGATATCAGAGGCGCTATTCTCAAAGCAGCAGACCATGAGGGGAATTTACGTTTGGGAAAATTTATCTTTAGCGAGTATCTTGAAAAGGGAGGCGATGAGCTGGTTCCCTTTGTTTCACGTTTCGTCCGGGGTGGGCCATGAGTGATATCTGTCTTATTCTCGAAGGAACCTATCCCTACGTGACCGGGGGAGTTTCTTCTTGCGTCTATCAGCTCATCAAAGCGACTCCTCATCTCTCCTATAGTATCTACTATATCGGTGCTACAGAAGCTGAACTCGGTCCGTATAAGTACCCCATCCCTGAGAATGTTCGGCTCATTAAAAAGGTCTTTCTCTTCGATTACTCCCTGGAAGGAAAACTGAAGTCACTGGGAAAAGATTTTAACCCGGAATTTGTAATGAAATTTCACGCTGAGATTAAAGCGGGGAAAACCACCGGGTTTCAGGAGTTCTACAGGATTTTTTTTGACCCTGATTATCGTAAACTTGACCCCATGGACATACTTCAGAGTCGGGAAGGATGGACGGTCCTTGAGAAACTCTACGAGCAGCGCTTTGATCCGCTAAGTTCTCCCTCATTTATTGATTACTTCTACACCTGGCGCTTTATTCACTATCCCATTTTTAAAGTCCTCATAAGTGATCTTCCCAAGGCCGATCTCTATCATTCCATGTGTACAGGTTATGCCGGTCTGGCCGGGGTAGTGGCGAAGATGAAAAATGATCGCACTTTCATTCTCACCGAGCATGGGATTTATAGTCACGAGCGGCGGATAGAAATTCTGCAATCCCAGTGGCTTCTTAACACGGACACTGATATCCGTGCCCGGAAGAATCTCCCGGTTTTCAAAGACTGGTGGATTAAGATGTTCGAGTTCCTGGGTCTACTCGCGTATCGGGAAGCCGACGTGGTGACGACTCTTTATGGTGGGAACCGGGAGAAGCAGATTAATTACGGAGCTCCGGCGGAGAAAATCCGCATCATCCCCAATGGTGTGGATTATGAGCATTTTGCTTCAAAACCAAAGGTTACCGAGCGGACTGAACTCACGGTCGCTCTGGTGGGAAGAGTCGTTCCGATCAAGGATATAAAAACCTTTATTAAGGCCATCGCTTTTGTGGCCTCGCAAATCAAAACCCTCAAAGTACAGATTATTGGTCCCACTGAAGAGGATGAGGGTTATTACGAAGACTGTCTTCAGCTCGTGCGCCTTCTGGGTCTTGATTCAGTTATCGAATTTACGGGAAAGAAAAACGTGGCTGAGGTTTACCCGGCCATTGATCTTTTAGTGCTCTCGAGTATCTCCGAAGGACAGCCACTGGTTCTTCTTGAAGCTTTTTGCCAGGGAGTTCCGGTGGTGGCAACAGATGTGGGTTCCTGCTCGGAACTCATCAATGGCGGAAGCAGAGAAGATCGGGATCTTGGTCCTAGTGGACTCGTCGTTCCTTTCGGAAGACCGGACAAACTCGGAGAGGCAATCTACCAGGTTCTCTCAGATGAAGAGCTTCGTAAGAAGATGGGGCAAGCCGCTCACGAGAGAGTAAAGCGCTTCTATCAGGAGAAGGCATCGACAGCGAAGTACGTCGGAGTGTATAACGAAATTTTTTCAGAGAGATTCTGGTATGGCGGGAATAGGATTTAGGCTTAAAGGCTATTTTAGCACAGGAAATGTCGCAGACCGGGTCAAGGGCTCGATGTTCTCTGTGATGATTTCCTGTGGGCCATGGCTCATGACGATCATCACTATCGCAGCGATCTCTGTCTTTGCTCAGACCCGGATCAGTGAGCAGGAACTTCTTATCTTTCGTTCCATTATTTCCTATTCTTTCGGCGCAAGCTTGATCTTCTTTGGTGCTATGGAAATGCCCCTCACGCGGTATCTGGCTGATAAACTCTATGTGGATGACCGAACCAGCATGAAGCCACTCTTTGATATGATCATGATGGGAACAATCCTCATCGGTGGGGGACTGGGCCTTATCTTTTATAGTTTTTTTGATTTTGACCCATGGCTGAGCTTAGGATGCATTTTTTTATTCAGTGTGATTGTTTGCGTCTGGCTTTCCATGGTCTTTTTAAGTGCGGCCAAGAATTTTCGTCTCATCACCATGGGCTTTCTTATCGGAAATTTTCTGACTTTTTTTGCTTCCTGGTTTTGGGGACAATCCACTGGTCTTTGGGGCTATGTCATGGGGTACGTCGTGGGGCAATTACTCGTTGCGACCTTTCTCTATACGGCCATTCAGTTTGAGTACGGCGGGAAAAG
>CAZPFM010000326.1:0-3687 GCA_964585845.1 uncultured Bacteriovorax sp. | reverse complement strand
AAAGAGTCCCTGAAACTCAGAAAGTTCCAGGCCATGCTTTTCAAGGAGGCGATGAGTTTCAAGCTGAAGTGTGCGGGATGCCTTCTGACCCTGAACCTTGATAAAGTCCACCCACTCCAGAGACTCGCTCAGAATCCCAATGGTCACATCGTAGGTGGTATCAAGGTAGAGGTAGCTCACATCAAAACAGTCTTGTGATGTCGTTAAAGATCGCTATGAAGATCAAAAAGAAGAGCACAGAGACTCCGAAACGCTGAGCAATCTCAAGTTTGCGTCTTGAGAGTGGTCCACCGTTCACAGCTTCAAAGAGAAGGAACATGATGTGCCCACCATCGAGAACCGGAATCGGGAAGAGATTGATCACAGCGAGGTTGATGGAGATAATCGCCATCAAGCGGAAAAACATCGACAGGGAAATATTGAGGGAATCAGAAGCAACTTTTCCGATCGCCAGTGGTCCCCCGATGTTATTCAGGGAAACTTCTCTGGTGATGAGTTTTTTATAGCCACTAAAAGTCTTTACGATGCCATCCCAGGTCCGAGTGAAGGCCGTACCGATCGCTTCCGGGAAGCTGTCGGCCTTGGCGACAATGAGTTTAGGTTCCACGTACTCTACAGCACTCATGATCCCCATGAGTTTAGTCTTCTTTCCGTTTTCTTCTTTCACCTCGGGAGTAAGCTTGGTTGAAATTTGCTCACCATTTCGGAGCACGTCAACGCTCACTTCTTCTTTATCTGCGGTGGCCTGAAGAGTCTGACGGAGTTCTTCGAAGCTTGAGAGCTCTTTTCCATTGAGGGTTAAGAGAATATCCCCCATCTTGAAGCCCGCCTTATCCGCGGCTGAAGACATCACCACATTGCTAATGGAGAGATCCACCGGGTAATAGCCCTCTTTTTTTAAGTCAGTGATAAGAGAACCAGTCTCTCCGTTAATCTGTTTAGATTCACCCTTAAGCTTAATCTCTCCCTGGGATCCTTCGACAGAAGTGACATAGGCCTCTCCAGCGTAATCACCGGAAAACTCCTCAAGTGAGATATTGAGATCAGAAGGATTTGGAGAAAGCGAGACGAAAACCTTTTCTCCCTTTCCATTCACGAAGACAGGTTTTTTTACAACAGAGACGATATTAACGAATTCGTTAACAAAAGGCTCAAGAGGCATGTTCACGTCGAGGACTTTTTCTTCGCCCTTACGCCGAACCACGGCCGTCTTCACTTCGGAGTCTTTGATATTAAAGTCATCGAAGCTTAAGATTTTTTCATCGTTGATACCTGTCAGTACATCCCCGGTTCTAAAACCTTTTGCATAGAGTTTTGATTCCGTGGTCACAAGACCGATTTTTGTCTCAGGAACTTTTTCACCTACGGTGAGAAGAGTTGAGTAGAGGACAAAGGCAAGGATGAGGTTTGCAAGGGGTCCACCGAAGACAATCCAGAAGCGAGCGAATTTACTCTTATAATTAAAAGCAACTTTCTTTTCTTCTTCAGAGAGTTCCACTTCAGAGAAGGGATCATCTCCGAACATCTTTACGTATCCACCGAGAGGGATGATGGAAATGGCGTACTCTGTTCCACCTCTTACGAATTTTGCGATCTTCGGTCCAAAGCCGATGGAGAAGACCTCAACCCGCACCCCGAAAAGACGGGCAAAGAAGAAGTGTCCGAGCTCATGGAAAAAGATTAGAGGGCAGAGAAAAGCGATAAAAATAAGAGTTTTTTCTAACATAAATCGTCCTGAATTTTAAAACGTGGCAAGAAGGTAAAAAGCAAAGAGCGGGGCCACGAAAAGTAAACTATCGACCCGATCATAGACACCTCCGTGTCCTGGGATGAGGGTCGAACTATCCTTGATTTCAAATTGTCTTTTAAGTTTGGACTGAGCGAGATCCCCGATCTGTGAGCAGAGAGCGAGGAAAATGAAGAAGAGAACTGTAAAAGGCGTCACTGATGCCACAAAGTAGTTCCAGAAAAGTGAGGTAAAGAGGACGGAGAAGAAAACGCCTCCAATAAGACCTTCCACCGTTTTCTTGGGGCTAACAGCTTCCCAGAGCTTACGCTTACCAAATTTTCTTCCGGTAAAATAAGCCGCTGTATCGACCATTGAATTCAAAAGGAAAAGCCCGATCAAAAGAAAGCGCCAATTCCCCTGGTGAATGATGTAGGAGAGACTTCCCAGGGTCGCTAAAGCGTAGATGCCTGCTCCCCACGAGAGGGCTTTAAAGATGGAAAGGATGGTGTCTGACTTCTTATAAACCAGGAAGAGATAAGCCGCGTAGAGAAGGCTGTAGCAGAGCCCTGCAAAAATCACGAGGCTAAAGCTTGAATCAGAAACCTGGTAGAAGTTTAAGTAGGAGTATCCGGTAATGAAAATAGCCTGGGCCAGGATGTAGCGCTTGGAAGTGCGGTCCTGAGTATAAAAATTAGTGATGATTTCATCGATGAGAAAAAGACCAATAATTCCGAAGAGGACTAGGGTTGCCGGGCGGCCAATAATGAGGCACGCAGTGAGAACACCGATCATGATGAGACCAGAAATAATCCGGACGGTATTATTAGACATTCGCCCCCTGGGCGAGAAGTGATTGATGCTCCTGAGCTTGTTCAATTGTAGAGCTCAAAGAAATCTGCTCGGAGATATTACCAAAACGGCGCTCACGACCAGCGACCTGGCTCACGATCTTTTTAAATTCACTGACGGTAAAATCAGGCCATTTTGTAGGAGTAAAATAAAGTTCAGCATAGGCCATTTGCCAGAGAAGAAAGTTCGAGATTCTCTGTTCGCCACCAGTCCGGATCATGAGATCAACGTCCCAGCTCTCCGGTCGATAGAGAAGATTATTCAGATCAGCTTCAGTGATTTCCTTGCCAGGGTTCTGGGCCACAAATGTATTCATGGCACGGATGATTTCAGATCGTCCGCCATAACCAAAAGCAAAGGTCAGCTTAAGGCCCGTGGATCCGGCGGTCATCGCCTCGATCTCCCGGATTAAGTGAACTGTTTCCACCGGGAGATTATGGATCTCACCGATCACACGAAACTGAATATTATTGGCAATAAGGCGCTTTCTTTCCTTAAGGAGAAATTTCTTTAAAAGTTTAAAGAGAGTTGAAACCTCGTCTAAAGGACGGGACCAATTCTCTGTCGAAAACGCGTAGAGAGTGAGAGCTTCGAGACCAAGATCATCCGCCGCTTCGACGATATCTGAGACAATACCAGACCCCCGGACGTGTCCCCAGATACGCGGACGGAGTCGCCGGTTCGCCCAGCGACCATTTCCATCCATGATGATTGCGACATGTTTCAAGGTCGACATAGCTACCTATACTGTGAGGAGTTCTTTTTCCTTCGCTTCAACAATCTTATCAACTTCTTTAATAAAGTTGTCGGTGACCTTTTGAATCTCATCCTGAATCTTCTTAGATTCATCTTCAGAAACGGTCTTCCCTTTTTCGGCGGCCTTAACCTTATCGTTCTGCTCGCGGCGAACATTTCGGATTGCAACCTTGGCGTCTTCACCGAGTTTTTTCACATCTTTCACGAGGGCTTTACGCTTATCTTCAGTCAGGGCCGGGAACTGGATGCGGATGAAGTTACCGTCGTTTCCTGGAGTAAGACCGATATTGGCAGCGAGGATCGCTTTTTCAATCACAGGAATCTGAGTTTTATCAAATGGCTGGATCTGCAGA
>CAZPFM010000325.1:0-3721 GCA_964585845.1 uncultured Bacteriovorax sp. | reverse complement strand
AACGACAAGGGAGCCCATGTCATTTAAGGCAGAACCAGGGGAAACACTCCGGTGATAGTCTTCGACAGCGAGAACCTTCATCCGTTTGCCGTTTAAAAAGCAGTAGGTTCCGGGCCAGGGGTCAAGAGCACGGACTTGATTTTTAATCTGGGCCCGGGATTTATTCAGAAACTCCAGTGCACCGTCTTCTTTTTTAAGTGTCGGAGCAAAACTCACCTGAGATTCATCCTGAGGGGAGTAAGTGATATCACCGGAGGCGAGTTTATCCACAAACTCAGAGAGGCATAAAGCCGCCTGGAACTTAAGGCGGGTATAGAGCTGACCTCCGGTTTCAGTGGCGGAGATTTTCAGTTCATGAAAATGCACGAGATCGCCGGCATCCATCTTCTTCACCATTCTCTGAATGGACACACCTGTGGAATTGTCTCCATGTAAAAGTGCGTACTGAATAGGGGCCGCGCCCCGGTACTTAGGAAGAATAGAGGTGTGAATATTAAAGCAACCAAGTTTGGCCAGGTGGAGCATCTCTTCACCAAGAAACTGCGCAAAGGCAAGAACGACGATGAAGTCGAGTTCTTCGCCTTTTAGTTTCTCGATGAATTCTTTATCGCGGTTGATATTCTCAGTTTGATGAAAGGGAATGCGATTAGCCTTAGCGTACTCGATGACTTCCGGGGATTTCATTTCCATTCCCCGCCCAGAAGGACGATCAGGCATGGAGATCACAGAACGCAGATCAACCAGAGGATGATTCTTGAGCATATCGAGGGAGGGAACGGAAAACTCCGGCGTCCCACAAAAGGCAACTTTGAATCGCTTCATCGCACCTTCTCTTTAACCATTTTCTTCTTGTAGAAATTTTTCTTGAGATTACTCAGTCGTTCAATGAAAACAACTCCATCGAGGTGATCGTTTTCATGCTGAACACAAATGGAGAGAAGATCATCGGCTTCCATCTCATGAAAGTTACCGTCAAGGTCCTGATACTTTACATTGATGGTCTTGTGGCGCTTAACTTCTTCATAGACACCAGGAACCGAGAGACAACCTTCTTCGTAAGTCGTGGTGCCATTACTTCCGGTGATCACGGGATTGATGAAAATAAGGGGCTTAAAGTCTGAGAGACGGGTTTCTTCTCTGCCTTCAGCATTGGTAACAGTCTCTCTCTCATAATCCACATCCATAACAAAAAGACGGATGCTCTTTCCCACCTGAGGGGCGGCCAGTCCAATGCCGGGAGCGTGGTACATCGTAAAGAGCATATCTTTAACGAGGTCCTTGAGCTCCTGATTGAACTCCGTCACAGGCAGGGCCTTTTGGGAGAGAATGGGATCAGGATAAGTGAGGATCGGAAGCTTCGCTCCCGCGAGTTCGTATTGATCTAAATTCATGGCCCTTTATAGCACTTAATTCGCTAATTTTCTATTCTTGAGGAAGGTCCAGACGACGAAGGCCAGGAAGAGAAAGGGGACTATAGAAGTCGCCAAAAAGGGAGGTAAGTTACCGGAATTACCCATGGCAACCGCCCCTGAGTAAAGGACCCAAAAGACGATGGTCACCAGCAGGGTCATCACCACGTTTTTCCCGAAGGAGTCCGATCGCCTATTCGGGGTGAAGAGACTGGAAAGGGGGATGAGTGCAAAGACCAGGCAGGCAAAACTGAGGAAGAATTTCTGATACAAAAGGATCTGGTATTCACTGATATTGAGCCCGGTTTTTGAGAGTCGGTAGACAAAGACCGCGAGCTTAAAAAAGTTGAGGGTGGTGAGATCGGCTTCGAACTCACCAAAGTCTTCCGGAACCTCAGTCAGGGTGATGGTCTCAGCATCCATCACGGTCTGTTCAGGGAATTCCTGTCCCTCAAGTTTTGTCAGGCGGGTTACCGGGGCAAGCTGCCACTGATTGCCAGAGAGGTGTTTTGCCTCGGAGGATGTGATGATCTCGGAGCTCTTGTGGTCCGGTGAGAAATAATAGATTTCAAAGTCTTTGAGAACGGAAGTTCGGCGATCGAAATAGGAAAAAGAGGCAAAGTAGTTCTGTGATTTATACCAAAATTTTCCTCCCTCGAGGGAGCTTCGAGTGAGGTATTTTCCCTCTGATTTTCGACTCTTTTCAATTTCAGTTCTTTTGACTTTGTTGGCCGCAGGTTCAAGGAAGCCCAGGTTTAAAAACTGAATCCCCACCACAGTGAGGGCGCAAAGAGAAATTAAACTGTAGATGCGAAGATAGGAGTAGCCTGCGGCGAGAATGGAGATGAGTTCAGCGTGAGCCTTAAGCTTATTAAGTGAAAAAAGTGAGGCCACCAGGCAGCAGATGGGAAACATCCTTCCCATGAGATCCGGCATTTTAAGAGCGTATTCCAGAAGAACCCGTGAAGCATCCTTTCCCTGGAGAAATCCATTGAGTAAGTCTGCCGTGGAAATCAAAAGAAAAAGCACAACGACCGCAGCGGTGAGGCTCTTAAACCATTCTTTAACAATGAGACTCGATATGATCATTTTCTAAGTATAAGGGGGAGAAGTGTTTTTGAAAACACGGCGAGAAGGGGCTTAAGAAAGCCACGCATAAGAAAATGGAAGCAGAGGTTTTTCTCCCAGCGGCTGACCATGACAGAAGAGTGGGCATAGTAGAGGCGAACCATTTCCCGACCGAGAGGATAATCCAGTAGCACATCCTTGAAGTCGCGAAATTCCTGAGTGAGTGGGTGGGAGTCCCCGTAGCAAAAAGTCACAACAAAACACTTCTTCGACTGAACAAAGATCTGCTGATAGGCCATGCGGAAATCTTCCACATTCTTAAAGCGACTTTTTTTAAGGTGCTTGCGGATGAGTTCTGAATTGACGACCTGATAAGGCTGATTGGCGGAAAAGCGAACGAATTGATTAAGACAATTCTTGGTGTCTTCATGAAACTGCGGGATGGCATCATACATCCGGGCCATCTCAAAGTAGATGTGACTGATCATCATCATTTCAGTGAGCTCGGTCTTGGGATCGAAGTGACCGGGAGTGAGAGAGTAGACATCCCTGACTTTTTTCACTTCGGCCATGATGAGGAGGTACTCTTTAAATTTCTGAATGGAGCCGGCGTAATCGTTTACATCAAAGGATTGCTTTCCGAACTTAGCGGTTGTGATCCGGTGATCGAACTTATGTTTGAGTACCAGCATGCGCTCCCGTTCTTCACGGGCAGCCCGGCCGGTTTTAGATGATGGCGCCATGCCGATCGTATCGGTGGGGGACTTGAAACTCTTAGAAATTAATGACGGCAGACAGGGAAGTGTCGATCAGGACTTCATCCTGCAGAATATAGCCGGAGCTAGCAAATTGCTCGGATGTTTTTTGGGAGAATTCCACACCGAGTTTGGGGCCAATCCAGCTGATTCCCCAGCCATACCCTTTGAGCTTATAGACATTATCGAAGAACTGACCGCCACGGATAAAGAAGTCACTAAAGACATTGATCTGGGCAGCGGCCCGCCAGACGTAATCATCGGTAATGCTTCCCGTGTACTTGTAGCCAGCGTCCGCGATGAGAGTGAGGCGTGAAGCGATGTTGTACTGAAAGCCCACGGTGGTCCGCTCTTCGCCAGGCGTGGTGCGGGAGAGATCCTCAACAACGAGTCCAAGAGTTGTGTCCTCGTCGACAATGTAGGTCACACCAGTTGAGATCTGGTGCTGAACTTCATGCCGCGGCTTAAGGGAAGCGGGACGCTTGTCTT
>CAZPFM010000324.1:0-3724 GCA_964585845.1 uncultured Bacteriovorax sp. | reverse complement strand
CGCCTGCGGGATTTTACCGGCTGGCAGGTAGAGATTGTTCCAGCACTTATTCCCGCCAAAGAATTTTTCACTCTCCTCGCTCATAAAAAGTTTCCGGCCGCAAGCTTCATCCGGATTCCGGAGGAACTCGACTACATCCAGGAACCAGACATCTTTCATGAGTTTTACGGGCACGTCCCTCTTTTGACCTTTCCCGACTACGCTAACTTCATGGAGGAATTTGGAAAGCTCGCTCTCTCCATTGAGCCCAAAGACCGCCGAAGACTTTTTCGCCTCTTCTGGTTCACCATCGAATTCGGTCTTCTCCGCGAAAAAGGTGAAATCAAGGCCTACGGTGGAGGTATGCTCTCCTCCATCCATGAGACTGTTACTTCAGTGGAAGCGCCGGCAGTTAAGCGCCTCCCCTTTGATGCTCTCGCTGCCCTTCGGACCCCATACCGGATCGACATCCCTCAGCCTCTCTACTTTGTTCTGGATAAGTTCGACGATCTCTACCGGATCCTGGACCAGGATCTCAGATCTCTTCTTCAGGAATCTAAAGAGCTCGGTGACTTTCCTCCACTCTTTGAGCCTGCCGGCGAAGAGCTCTGAAATTTTTTCATACCCCATCCTTACACGCAGCCTTGTTCCTCGCTTAATGACTTGGTAGAAAGCCCCACTTGTTCTAACCAGGAGAAATTATGAAGTCACTTCTACTTGCCGCCGCGGCCCTTCTTTCCACGAGCGCATTCGCCCTCGATATCCCACTCAAGACCAGCGGGATACTGACGGATTTAAAAAGAAACGCTCTCCTTGAAAAAAAGGATGTGAGCTATGACTTCGAAGGGATCGTCAAACTCTCCAACTGCTCCGGCTCCCTCATCATCCTGAACGGGATGCCGACTTCTGCTAAAGCCATCGTTATGACTAACGGTCACTGTATTCAGAAACCTGGCTACATCAAGCCCGGTGAAGTTGTGGTCAATGAGACAAAGTCGCGCTCGATGAAAATCTTTAAGACGCTCAATGAATTGTATCCAATTCGTGCGACTAAAATCCTCTACGCTACAATGACTGATACGGATGTGGCCTATTACGAACTAGATCAGACCTATGATGAAATCAAAGACGCCTACGATGTAGATCCTCTTGAACTTGACACCGGAAGACCACGTCTTGGGACAAAACTTGAACTCATCTCCGGTTACTGGGACCGTGGGTGGAGCTGTGCCATCGATGGCTTCGTCTATAAAATGAAAGAAAAAGACTGGACCTGGACAGATTCCATTCGCTACACCGCGAGCTGCGACACGATGGGGGGAACTTCTGGGTCTCCTCTGATCGAAAAGAGTTCCCGCATGGTCATCGGGATCAATAACACATCTAATGAGAGTGGCGAGCGCTGTACCCTTAATAACCCATGTGAAGTTGATGAGAACGGAGATGTCCGGGCCTCAAAAGGTGTTCGTTATGGTCAACAGACCTACCCGCTCTACACTTGTCTTCGTCCTGACTTCCAGATCGATCTCACCCTCCCGGGCTGTGAGCTTCCGAAATAATGAAGGCCGCTTTCTTCAATAAACCCCTGGAGTGGAACATCGAAACCACTTCCGAGTCCTGGCAGCAGGGCTCGGAGATCCTCGGGAAAGTTTCCGTTAAAAATCACGGTACTGACTCCATCGATCTTTCCTCTGCTGGCGTGGGGCTTGCCTATGCGGATATCAAGAAGGTCCACGCTCGGACTCCCGGTGCTCTCAAACAGGAATCCGGTGCCCTCCTCACAAAACAAACTCTGGGTGCAGGAGAATCCACGGAAATGGATTTTGCTCTCGCCTTTCCTGAGAATTGCTCCATCAGTGATAAGAAGAGTTCTTACTTTCTGGTCTATGGGCGGGATCTATCAGAAAACCATCTGCAACTTAAAGTAGAGCCTCGCTCTCTCTATACTAAGATCGTGGGATTGCTTGATACCTTTGAGCGCTTTAAAGTGAAGGAAGTGAAGGGACATAAAAATGGAGTCGAATATAAACTCCTCCCACCTACGTCCAGGGAAATGGCCAATTTGGATTCCCTTAGTCTTGTTCTCTCAATGGATGGGGAAATGCTGAAACTGGCTTTCGACTTTGCTGTCAGAAAACTTGAAACCTCCGGAGTCACAAACAAGATCAATAAGGCGAGTATTAAGGTAAAGCGGGAACTCTCTCCCCGTCAGTATTCACTTGGAAAAGACATGATCAATCAGGATGAACTCTTAAAGACTTTTAAAGAAGTCCTCTCAGAAGTTAAAATGAATAACGTTTTTTAGGGTAGATCAAAGAAGAGAAATTCCGATTTCGCCAAGGCCCGGGCATTGAGGCTATTTTCTTCACTGATGGCCAATCCATCACCTGGATTCATCCTGGTTCCATCCACATCCATCTGCCCGGAAATGAGCTGAACCCAACCGTGACGATGATCACCTAGGCTAAGTTTAGTACTGTCATTCTCTCCCAGTTTACCCACCCAAAGATTGACGTCCTGGTTGATACTCACGGAACCATTGTCGCCGTTTTTAGAGACAACGAGAGTCAGAGCATTTTTAGCAATCTCATCTGCGAAGCTTTTTTGCCCGTAGCTGGGCTCAATGCCGGATTTCTCAGTATTGATCCAGATCTGCAGAAGATGCACATCCTCAGTGGCCGAAGCGTTGTGTTCAGAGTGAACGACACCCTTCCCCGCACTCATTCTCTGGACTTCTCCTGGATAAATCGTCGCCTCGTTACCCATACTGTCTTTATGTTTGAGGGCCCCTTCGATGATGTAGGTGATGATCTCCATATCCCGATGAGGGTGAGAGGGAAAACCACCGCGCCCTTTGATCCAGTCTTCGTTGATGACCCGAAGGTCTCTGAAGCCCATGAACCTCTCGTCAAAATATCCCGCAAAAGAAAAGGTGTGCGCACTTTTTAACCACCCGTGATCAGCATGGCCTCTTTCACTGGATTTTCTTAGGGATTTCATAGACTTAATACCTATTTAAAATAATCATCATTGATCTCATTCTCTCCATCATAATCCCAAATCTTTAGAAATTAAAATTAAACATTTATTAATAAATGTTGGACAATAAGGCATGCGAGGATTCGAGCAACATCGCTTGTTTAAGTGGTACTTCAGACTTTTTGATTTCATTTCTCAACCGAGAATTGAAAAGGCCGATGTCAATCTTCGGGAAATCCACGCTCATACGACCATGATCCTAAGCACGGGTATCCTTATGTGGGCCTATGCGATCCTCGCCCATGTGACCATGGATTCCCCACTCCCAGCGATCATGGGATATATATGTTCTTTGATTCATCTTTTCTCTCCCATTCTTTATCGCTGGACCAACCGGACCTTCTGGATCTCTAACCTCGCCCTTTCGGCCGGATTCTTCCATCAATCTACTTTTTCCTTTTTCTCTGGTGGCTATGACAGCTTCACTCTTAAGTGGCTCTCCATTCTTCCCATGCTCGCCGGAGTCATTTGTGGCATGCGCTCGGCCCTTCTGTGGGGTGGGCTCACCATGGCCGGCGTCACCTTCTTTCTGATTCTGAAACTAGTAGGTTTTGATTTCCCTGATGAAATTTCAGAAGCGGGACGCACCTGGGGCCATGGTCTCATCCTTTATGGCTACATCTTTCTCAACACGGTGATGATTCTCGTTTTTGTGACCATGCAGTCTTCTTCTGAAAGACTTCTCCAGGAGCAAGGGCAGAAAATC
>CAZPFM010000323.1:0-3728 GCA_964585845.1 uncultured Bacteriovorax sp. | reverse complement strand
GACAGCGGCCCGATTGGCGAATTGCCCGGCCTCGACGATGGGGTTGGGGATGTATCCCATTGGCTTATCCATGTTTTCCTTCTTTAAGAAAAGTTGATTTCTTTGTTCGGGCTTATCGGAATTTCCTGCACTTTCTTGAGCTGATATTTTAACGTTGAGGGAATTATTCTCAAGATAGGCAGCTCCTCCCCTAAATCCTTAAAATGGAAACACCTTGTCTTGAAATATTCATGCCCTAAGTCTAGATTAGTTTCTTTTCAATAACTCATAACTCCAAGGAGTTTATTTATGGCACGTTTAGTTGGTAATCAGGCGCCTTTTTTCAAGGCCGAAGCCCTCGTTAACGGAGAATTCAAAAATGTTTCTCTCGACGACTACAAAGGTAAGTGGAAGGTTCTTTTCTTCTACCCACTCGACTTCACTTTCGTATGTCCAACCGAGCTCCACGCCTACTCAGATGCCGCTGATAAGTTCAAGGCCATGGGTGCTGAACTCATCGCTTGCTCTGTAGACTCTGTTCACTCTCACCTTGCTTGGTCTAAGCAGGCCCGTAATGAGGGTGGTCTCGGCGAAGTGAAGTACCCGATCCTCGCTGACATCGATAAGAAGATTGCCCGTGACTACGAAGTTCTCGTCAATGATTCAGTGGCCCTCCGTGGTCTCTTCATCATCGATGACCAGAACATTGTCCAGCACTCCACTATCAACAACCTCTCTGTGGGTCGTAATGTTGATGAGACTCTCCGTCTCCTCGAAGGCTACCAGTACACAGCGAAGTCCGGCGAAGTCTGTCCTGCCAACTGGAAGAAAGGTTCTGATACCATGAAGCCAGATCCTACAGGCTCCAAGGCTTGGTTTAAAAAGAATGCCTAATCCTGAGTATAAAACTCGGTGACTATTTAGGGGTGCGAAAGCACCCCTTTTTTTATTTATTGGGAGCTAATTGTCCCTGATTTTCATTAATAAACACGGTAATTTATTCAGTTTTTGGCTCTGCACTATCAGTAATCTTTACAAAACCTGAATAAAAACCCCGCCCCTTTCTTGTCGACTCCATCTCCCCTGCCTATATATGCCCCCAATCAAGCAGTTAAAGCTTCCTCACGAATGTGGCGCGAAGTTTGCGAATAAGTTGAATATGAATCCTCGCCAGGACGGTTAAGGATTCAAAAATTGAGGGGAAGATGACAAAGCTGAACGTTGTAGAAATTGGGGCTTTTAAAGAAATGAGAGACATCAAGAAGTCTCTGGGCTCCTTTGAGAAGTATTTAAAGAGTCTCTCGAATATTCAGTTAGAGACTGAGGTGAATCACCTTATCGAAACATCAAGGGAAGGCTCCTTCTGCCAGGATATCTTCTCAAGAAGCCAGCTCATCCTGAAAGAGATTTCCGGTCGCGTGCACCCGATGGTGAAACCTAAGATCGAGGAAATGCGAGAGCGCTAGGTCTAGTCTTTGCACATGACTCTTTGTAGAAAGAGTCATGGATTCACTTCTTGCGGCCAGACTTCAAATGGCCTTCTCACTTGGCTTCCACATCATTTTTGCCTGCATTGGAATGGTTATGCCCATTCTTATGTCGCTCGCCTATTTCAGCTACATCCGTAAGAAAGATCCCGTCTCGCTTGAACTCACCAAGATCTGGATGAAGGGAGTGGCGATTTTCTTTGCCGTGGGTGCAGTTTCCGGAACTCTTTTAAGTTTTGAACTAGGACTTCTCTGGCCCAAATTTATGGAGCATGCCGGCCCCATCATCGGTCTTCCTTTCTCCTGGGAAGGAGCGGCTTTTTTTCTTGAGGCCATCGCCCTGGGTATTTTCCTCTATGGATTCGGAAAGCTTCCCCTTTGGTTGCATTGGACCTCTGCACTGGTTGTCGGAATATCCGGAGTTATCTCCGGGATCTTCGTGGTGGCGGCCAATGGTTGGATGAATGCACCCACAGGCTTCACCTACGTGAATGGAGAATTCACCAATATTGATCCCTGGAAGGCCTTCTTTAACCCCGCCTGGTTCAGCGAAGCTCATCATATGACCTTTGCGGCCTTCACATCGGTGAGTGCCGCTGTTTTAGGCACACATTCTATCTTGTATCTTCTGGGGAAAAGAAAAGAGCTCAACCGCCTGGCGATCTCCGTTTCAGCGCCGGTGTTTGTGATAAGCGCCCTTCTCCAACCCCTTTCAGGGGATCTTATTGCAAAAGATGTGGCCCAGCGCCAGCCCATGAAGCTAGCGGCGATGGAGGCCCTGTTTGAGACTCAAGAAAAGGCTCCCCTCCTTTTGGGAGGTATTCCCAATCAAAAAGAAAAGACAATCGACTACGCCATCGAAATTCCCGGCATGCTGAGTTTTCTCGCCCACGGTGACTTCACCACTCCGGTCAGAGGTCTAGAAGAAATTCCCGAAGAGAATTGGCCACCGGTTCTGATTGTTCACCTGGCCTTTCAGATCATGGTGGGAATCGGAAGCTACCTGGCCTTGGTGGCCCTCTTCGCTCTCTTTTTTCGTTGGAAAAAGGGCAGCTGGGTTTCTGAGAACTGGTTATTAAAAGTCTTTGCCACAACGATCCCTCTTGGCTTTATCGCTGTGGAGGCGGGCTGGACGGTGACGGAAGTGGGCCGGCAGCCCTGGATTATCTACGAGATCATGAAAACAAAGGATGCGGTCACGGAAGCTCCCTTCCTCGGTATCACCTTTGCCTTTTATCTATTTCTCTATCTCATCCTCTTTGCCGTGGTCTCCTGGCTCTTTTACCGCCTGATTCTTGTCTCCTTTTTAATGGAGACTGATAGATGATTGAGTTCATTGTTTTTGTTCTCGCTCTCTCTCTTTTTCTGTATGCCCTTTTGGCCGGTGCGGATTTTGGGGCCGGTGTCCTTGAGATTCTTCCTCTGGGGATGTCCCGGGAGAAAAAATCCCGGATCATTGGTAAGGCCATGGGGCCAGTGTGGGAGGCCAATCACATCTGGCTCATCCTGGCCCTGGTTATTGTCTTCAATGCTTTTCCGAAGCTCTATGTCTTCTTCTCAGATTGGTACCACTTTCCTATCGGGGCCTTTGCCTTGGGAATCATTATCCGGGGAGCAAGTTTTACTTTCCTCCATTACGATCCTATTCAGGATAATTCACAGAAATTCTACCGCTGGCTTTTTGGACTCTCCTCTATCTGGTGCACTTTCTGGATCGGGGTGATGGTGGGCTCTCTCATGCTGGGGGCGTTTACTCCTGAAGATTCGGGCTTTTCAAAATACTTCGCTCACTGGCTCAATCCCATGAGCTTTCTTATGGGAGTTTTTTTCACTCTCCTTTCCATGCTCAATGCGACTCTCTTTCTCTCTGCCGAATTCTCTCAGCGGGAGTGGAGAAAACTTGGTCGGGCCATTGTGTATGTTCTTCTTCCGGTAGGAGCGCTGATTCATCTTTTTTTCTGGATTGCTTCACCTGAGCGCTGGAAGCTTTTCTTTCTCAATCCGGTGAGCCTCATTCTCATTTTCGTCTCAGCACTATTGATCGGTATTCAACTGACCTATCTTCGTACCGGCTCCACTGTACGTACCCGATTGCTCGCAGGCCTTCAGGTGGCCATGATTATGGGGGCCGGATTCTTACCCCTTTATCCTGCAGTAGTTATCTTTCGGAATGGTGAATTCTTAGATTTTTTCAATATCGCTGCAGGCAGGGCCACGCTTCAGGGGCTAGTGATTGCACTTTTAGTGGGAAGTTTTCTGATC
>CAZPFM010000322.1:0-3728 GCA_964585845.1 uncultured Bacteriovorax sp. | reverse complement strand
CCCGCTTCTCACCTGAAAGATTGCTCCGTACTCATTGTCCCCCGGATAATAGACAACCTTGGCGAGGACAGCGCCCTTGTACCTGGAATAGAAGATGCTTCCGGAATTGTACCCAACATCATGCCACTGGTTCTTGTCTGCAAAGATCTCAAGGGCCTCTTTTATAGAAAGGTCTCTGTAGTAACCATCACTCTCAACGGCCACCTTAATCATCTGCTGCTCAAGTGCTGAGAACTTCCCATGAGTATCGGCGACTCTGAAAGGTTTAACCGTAGTCTCTTCAGACTCATAGATATATTCAAGATCCTCGCAGGTCGCAGCGAAGGCCTGGGTGAAGAGGAAGAAAAAAACGAGGGTGGCGAGTTTCATCATAAGTATCTCCTTGTGTGTGGGCGGAAGATACTCCGGGTGGATTAAATCAAGAAATAGAAAGGTAGGATGATTTTAATCTAATTATCAGATCAATTAAAGGCAGTCGATCATCCCGTGATCAATCCCTGCGATGAGGGTATAGGCACGGTCGTGGAGACGGAAGAGTCCTCCAAATTTGTATCCATTTGAAGTGTATTCCACAAGTGCCATCGGCTCACCGTTAAGGGTGAGGTATTGAACCTTACCAGCAGAAGCTGAGAAGAGACTGTAGGCTTCTTTATCCATCACACCGTGAAGATTAGAATTTAGTGACACCGCCAGGTGGACCATTTTCTTTTCACGGAAGGTAAAGCGGCTAGCTGACTTAGAAACCTTGGTGAACTTGATGCCATTTTGCTTGAGGGATCTCGAGAACTCAGAAAGTTCACGGTAATCACAGATATTCTGAGCGTGGGCAAGGGAAGTAAAAAGGAGTGCAAATAAGAGAGCAAGTTTCATGAGACGGAAACTATGTCAGAGGCAGTAAGAATAGAAGGAGAAGAAAAGGAAGGTTCCTATCTAATAAATAGATAGGAACCTGAAATCAATAGATTAACCTGGCCAGAGCCCGCGGAGTCTCATGGCGCCATCGAGACGCTGAAGTGAGGTGATGAAGGCAGACTGCTTGAGGTTTACCCCGAAGGTTTCCCCGTTGGCCCAGACCTTATCAAAAGCGAGCTTCATGATGTCGTGAAGCTTTTTATTCACTGTTTCAAGATCCCAGAAGAACATCTGAAGACCCTGTACCCATTCGAAGTAGGAAACGATAACCCCCCCGGCGTTACAAAGAATATCAGGGATAACGTAAGAGCCATTGGCGCAGACGATGTCCACGGCTTCGTGGGTAAGAGGTCCGTTAGCACCCTCAGCGATGATCCGTGCTTTCACTCTTGGAGCATTGTCCTTAGTGATCACACCGTCGATGGCCGCAGGAATGAGGATATCCACGTCAAGCTCAAGGAGCTCTTCGTTGGTGATATGATCATTCCCAGGGAGTTCGCGGAGAAGTTTTCTATTCCGAACCCATTCCACACACTGAGGAATGTTGATTCCATTTTTATTATAGATACCACCAGAGACATCCGAGATGGCCACAATCTTTGCTCCCTGAGCGTAGAGATCCATGGCCGCAGGCATACCCACTTTACCAAATCCGTGGATGGCAACACTGGTTCCTGCACCGATTGTTTTTCCTAGTTTTTCATAGGCAAAGTTCACACAGAAGACCACCCCTTTACCGGTAGATTCTGCTCGACCGAGAGATCCTCCAATAGCAACCGGCTTACCGGTTACAACTCCTGGGATGGTGTATCCATTGAGCTGAGAGTAAGTATCCATGAACCAGGCCATCGTTTGAGAATCCGTTCCAATATCTGGGGCCGGAACATCTTTATCTGGACCAATGATCATGGCAATTTCAGTTGTGTATCGACGGGTCATGGCCTGAAGCTCAGCTCGTGAGAGATCACTTGGATCAACCTTGATTCCCCCCTTGGCTCCACCGAGTGGAAGACCAACGAGAGCACATTTGAAAGTCATGAGCATCGCGAGTGCTGCTGTCTCTGAAAGAGAAACGTGAGGGTGGAAGCGGATTCCTCCCTTACCAGGGCCAAGAGTCATGTTGTGCTGAACACGATAGCCTTCAAAGACTTTCACTGTTCCGTCATCGAGACGAACAGGGACAGAGACCTGAAGAGCGCGCTTAGGGTACTTCAAGCGCTCAAGCACGTTGGGATCAAGTTTCATAGTGGTCCCGGCCGTTTCGAGCTGGGAGAAAGCGTCCTGGAAAAACGGACTCTCAAAGAGACTCATGGTGACTCCAAGTTGAAGGTAATTTTAAGTGGAGCCAGTTTAATCTCTGATGGGTTTTTCGGCTAGCCCTAAAAGGTTTTAGCGTAAAGCAGCATCAGGGTGTCATCCTGGTAGGGAGTGCCCGGTAAGTGCTGAGGATCTTTATTACTGGTGAATCGGGCATAAACATTATTCGTTAAACGCTGATCCAGAGAAGTAAAGTATTTCCCGGTGTGAGCAAAATAGTTGAACATGACCCGCAGGCCTATGGCATCGAAACTCTGCTGGGCATTGACTTCGGTTTGGCCATTGACCCCCACCCAGGCCCGGACATAGGCGATAGGACTTTTCACACCCACGATCACAAGACCCTGATCAATGCGAGGTTGAAAGATAAATTTCGTCTTTTTCCACAGATTCACTTCCTTGGCCTGGAAGGATCCCGGAAGAATCTTCTTTTCTACCGTCGCGTTTTCATTGGAATCCCGGAAGCGCGCTTCCATTTCATCAATGGTATCCACCTCGTTGGAGGCCCGGTATTCCTGATACCAGGTCTTCGGCGCATCTTTTAAAGGCTGCTCTCCTCGACGGCGAAGATAGCGCATGTAACGGTCTTTAAAATATTCCCATTTTTCTTCTGGCGTTGGCACAAAGAAAGCGGATCCCGTGAGAGTGGAATCCATGCCGTACTGATCCGCGAAAGTCTGGTTATCATTCCAGATCTTGAGCTGGTTTCGGGATTCGAGAACTCGTTCGCTTTTATCGGACGCAACATATTGCTGGTAGAAGGAAAGTTCGTTTTCCACGGGCTTCACAATGACGTCATCATCGGGCACATAGCTCGCCGGCATCCGGATCACCGGGGAAGATTGCCCCCAGCTTAAAAGTGGAGTCAGGAGTACGAGTGACAGGCCAAGCTGTCTAAACATTCGATACTTTTTCCTGAGTGACCAAAACTTTGACATTTACCATCCCCATCTAGCGACCTAACCCTTCAAATTCCAATCCCTTTATCCAGGTGAGGCTGCTCTTTCCCGACTAAAAGAGCAAAGGATATGCCAATCCCTTGTAAAAACTTCAATCTCCCACACCCCCTTCATGATGCGTGGTATGAAGCCTTCATCAAGGAGACTTCCCAATGAAAAGCCTATTTGTCATCGCCTCCCTCGCCCTCATGTCGAGCTCCGCATTTGCGAGACTCTGTAATGTCGAAATGGTGGATAACAGAACCAATCGCGTGATCGACACCTTCCTCGACCGTGATGATGATTGCTCTGAGGCGATGGTAGAATGTAAAACTCAAATCCGCCTTCGGGGACTCACTCGTGGGAAAGCCGATTGCCATCTTCGGGAGCTTCGTCGAGACCGCCGGGACGACAGACGAAATGATCGAAGAGATGATCGCTATGATCCTCGTCCCAATGAAAACTCCGCCCGCCGACCTGTCGTTATGGGAGAGACTGTTATCGTCTACAATCGTCGCATGCGCGTTGAAGCCAACTCCGGTTACTGGATCTACCTCCGGG
>CAZPFM010000321.1:0-3741 GCA_964585845.1 uncultured Bacteriovorax sp. | reverse complement strand
CAGAGTTTAAGGCGGCGAGCGATTTCACCGTCGGTGATAATACTCCTGAGAAGATCCCGGATATAGACGTCGTTTAAAGAATCGACGATCGCTAAGAGACGCTTGTACATCTCTTCCGGATTGCCCTGGGCCTTCATCACAAAATCATCCTGGTTCACTTCCTTAGCATCAACTTTTTCGATGCGGGAGATGATGAACTGTTTTCGTCCCTGGTAGAGATTGACCTTACCCTTCACGAAAACGAAATTGCCTTTGTTGATATTGTTCTCGATCTCTGCTGAGTAGTGCCAGAGCCGGGATTCAAGATCACCAGAGGAATCCGTGAGGATAAAGTTAAAGTATTTCTTTCCTGATTTATCCTCCATGGTATTCATGATTTTCACCAGAAAGAGGGATTCGATCTCTTCCTTGGGTTGGAGGTCGGAAATAAAGATTTTGTTCATGGGCATCCGCTTGCGTTAAGTCATGAGAAAGTGGTTTTCAAGACTACACGCTATTGGGTGATTCTTCTACACAAATCACCCCATTGGAGTTATGTTCTAAGCGCTTAAAATGCTTCAACTTTTTAACCGTTTATCGAGTCCGTATAAGTGACGTGAGGAGTCTTATGAAAACCGTAAAAATTGGTATCAATGGTGTAGGTCGAATCGGAAGAACGATCATGCGTGCATGGTTTGATCGTGTTCACGCTGGAGACACGAATATTGAACTCGTGGCCGTGAACAACCCTGGTCAGCCAGACACTTACCTTCACCTTTTAAAATACGATTCACTCCATGGAAAACTCAAAGGGGATTTCTCTTTTGATTCCAACTCTAAAGACATCAGCTATGAAGGCAAAAAAATTCACTTCTTCAGCTGCCGCAATCCTGAAGAGATCGACTGGTCTTCCAAAGGTGTCGACGTCGTGATCGATTGCACGGGAATTTTCAAAGACAAAGAAAAGCTGGGTCTCCACATGAGAGGCTCGGTGAAAAAAGTCATCATGTGTGCTCCTGGAAAGGATCTCGATGGGACTTTTGTTATGGGAATCAACAACGATAAGTATGATTCTTCAAAACACCACATCATCTCCAACGCTTCTTGCACAACAAACTGTCTTGCTCCGATCGTAAAAGTTCTTCATGAGAACTTCGGAATCGTAAATGGTCTTATGACCACTGTTCACTCCTACACTTCTGACCAGAACCTTCTGGATAACGCTCACTCTGATCTTCGAAGGGCCCGCGCGGCCGCGATGTCCATGATCCCGACTTCCACCGGTGCCGCCAAAGCGCTCGGTGATGTGATCCCCGAGATGAAGGGAAAACTCGATGGCTACGCTGTCCGTGTACCGACTCCGGATGTTTCCATGGTGGATCTCACGGTGAATCTTGAGAAGAAGGTTTCTAAGGATGAGATCAATGCGGCCATGAAGAAAGCCTCTGAATCAAATCTTAAAGGAGTTCTTGGTTACACAGAAGAAGAGCTCGTCTCCCAGGACTTCATGGGCACAACTGAGTCTTCTTACTTTGATTCCAAACTGACGAACGTGATTGGAAACGTGGCCAAGGTTGTGAGCTGGTATGATAACGAGGTGGGCTTTTCAAACCGAGTGCTTGATCTTGCTAACTTCGTAGGACAAAAACTTTAAGGATACCCGATGCAATTAAAGACTCTTGAATCAGCGGATCTAAAAGGCAAACGAGTGATTGCTCGCTTTGACTTCAACGTCCCTCTGACTAAAACTGAACCGCGAAAGATCACTGATACGAGCCGGATCGATCTTGCCATCCCGACTATCCGGATGATGCTTGAAAAGGGTGCTTCGAAGATCACTATGATCTCTCACCTTGGTCGACCTGACGGAGAGGCCAATCCGAAGTACTCCTTGGAACCAGTGGCGGAGTATCTTGCCGACAAGCTCGGAAGTGATGTGATCCTCTCTGAGTCTCCGGTAGATAACGGGGTGAAAAACCTTCTTCAACTCCCAGAAACAAAGATGGTTCTTTTAGAGAACATCCGCTTTCACCCGGGTGAAGAAAAAAATGAACAAGAACTCGCTGAGAAGCTCTCCCAGTATGGGGATATCTATGTGAACGATGCCTTCGGCGCCGCTCACAGAAAACACGCTTCCACTTACGGCATTAATGCCTTCTTTAAAAACCGCGCCTATGCGGGCCTTCTGATGGAAAAAGAGATCAAGTCTCTGAGCTCCCTTCTGGATAAGCCCACTAAGCCCTATGTAGGAGTCATCGGCGGGGCAAAAGTTTCGGATAAGATCAAAACCATCGAGAAGCTTCTGGTGGCCGTGGATCACCTTCTTATCGGTGGGGCCATGGCCTATCCATTTCTTAAGGCCAAGGGTATCGAGATTGGAAAATCTCTTTGTTCTGATGAGGATGTGAGTCTTGCGAAGTCCCTTCTCCAGAATGATAAGGGTTCCAAGATCCGTCTTCCTAAAGACCATATCGTATCCGCTGAGTTTGGCGGAAAGCCAGAGTCCTGTCCGGGAGAAAAAATTCCTGCCGACATGATGGGCCTTGATATCGGTCCTCTCACGATTAAGTACTACGGAGATTTCCTCGCCACTGCCAAGACCATTTTCTGGAATGGCCCGATGGGACTTTTTGAGAATAAAGATTTTGCTCAAGGGACCATGTCTCTAGCCCATGTCATCGCTGAAAACCAGAATGCCTTTTCTGTTGTAGGCGGAGGTGACTCGGTGGCAGCAGTTCAGGCTTCCGGCATGGCGGATAAATTCTCCCACGTCTCCACCGGTGGTGGCGCTTCTCTTGAGTACATTGAAAGAGGTGAGCTCCCGGGAGTTCAGGCCTTGAAATACGGAGTCTAAGAATGAAAAAGCTACTCATTGCAAACTGGAAAATGAATAAGAAGATGTCCGAGGTCGTGGATTTTTTCTATGACTTTAAAAATGGCTATTCGAAAAAGCGTGAGGCGTGGGTTGCCCCTCAGGCAATCCATGTTCAGAAATGCTCTGAGCTTGGTTATTCAAAAGACATTAAGACCGGGGCCCAGAATTGCTCTGAGCACGTTGATGGCGCTTTCACAGGTGAACTCTCTCCACGGTCTTTCAAAGACATCGGTGGAGACTTTGTGATCATTGGCCACTCCGAGCGACGCCAGTACTTCAAAGAATCTTCTTCTGACTGTAATCGAAAAATGAAGACCCTTCTTCGGGAAGGTCTTGTGGCCGTTTACTGCGTGGGCGAGACTCTCCAGCAGCGTGAAGATAAGGAAACTCTCACTATCATCAGTGATCAGCTTGCCCGGGGATTAGAAGACCTCTCTGAGGCCAGTTCCTCGAATCTCATCATCGCCTATGAACCTGTTTGGGCCATCGGCACCGGAAAAACGGCCTCTCCTAAGGAAGCTCAGGAGGTTCATGCCTTTATCCGTCAGGAGATGAAAAAGCG
The DNA here is from genome assembly GCA_964585845.1 of uncultured Bacteriovorax sp. Lineage (GTDB taxonomy): Bacteria > Bdellovibrionota > Bacteriovoracia > Bacteriovoracales > Bacteriovoracaceae > Peredibacter. Next base: position 325 of record CAZPFM010000321.1, on the reverse strand, counting down.
TTTTCCGGACTTCGGAGACAAGTGCAGAATTCTCTACGGTGGGAGTGTGAAGCCCGATAACGTGGAAGAATTACTGGCCCAAAAAGACATCGACGGGGGTCTTGTGGGTGGAGCATCGCTTAAGGCCAAGGATTTTTTGGCCCTCTGTGGCGACTAGGAAGCCTTTTTCGTTTGCTTCCCAAACAGATTTTGTTAAAAATAGGGGCTTAAATCCCATTGGAGTTTGAATCATTATGGTTACTTTTCTCATCGTTTTGCATGTTGCTATCTGTGTCCTTCTCGTTGTCACCGTCCTTCTCCAGTTCGGTAAAGGTGCTGAGATGGG